>DASSTH010000190.1:0-4372 GCA_035708025.1 Nakamurella sp.
GGGCCGGCAGCAGGCCCGGTCGGCACGGCGGGACGCGGACACCGGGCCAGGCCCGCCCGGTCGGCGGAGCAGACGTGGACCAGGTGCGCCTGCGGGGGTGATGTTCGGCACCCGACCGCGCTCATCCAGGGGTGCGCGGTCGCCGCTGGGGACCTGAGAGGTTTCGTCACCGCTGTCCGCGGGCCACTAGGGTGGGGACGCCCACCGGTGCAACCGGGGCCCGGTCGCGGGCGCTCCGAACTGGGAGGCGCTATGGAGATCTGGCCGGGGAACGCGTATCCGCTGGGTGCCACGTTCGACGGCTCGGGCACCAACTTCTCGCTGTTCAGCGAGGTGGCCGAGGCGGTCGAGCTGTGTCTGTTCGACGAGGACGGCACCGAGACCAAGATCCGCATGCCCGAGCTGGACGGCTACGTGTGGCACTGCTACCTACCCGCGGTACAGCCTGGGCAGCGGTACGGCTACCGGGTGCACGGATCGTACGACCCCGCCCGTGGCCTGCGCTGCAACCCGGCCAAGCTGCTGCTGGACCCCTACGCCAAGGCGGTGGACGGCGACATCGACTGGGACCCGGCGCTGTTCTCCTATCCGCTGGGGGACGCGGACGCCGCCAACGACCCGGCCAGGATGCAGACCGACGACTCGGCGCCGCACATGGCCAAGGCGGTGGTGATCAACCCCTACTTCGACTGGACCGACGAGGCCCGGCCGCGCACCCGCTACCACGACAGCGTCATCTACGAGGCGCACGTCAAGGGCATGACCGCACAGCACCCCGACCTGCCGGAGGAGATCCGCGGCAGCTACGCCGGGCTGGCTCATCCGGCGGTGGTGGAGCACCTGACCCGGCTCGGCGTCACCGCGGTGGAGCTGATGCCGGTGCACCAGTTCGTGCAGGACTCGCACCTGAAGGACCGCGGGCTGTCCAACTACTGGGGCTACAACACCATCGGCTTCTTCGCCCCGCACAACGCCTACTCGGCGGCCGGCGGGCTGGGCGGGCAGGTGCAGGAGTTCAAGACCATGGTCAAGGTGCTGCACGCCGCCGGCATCGAGGTGATCCTGGACGTGGTCTACAACCACACCGCCGAGGGCAACGAGATGGGCCCGACGCTGTCCTTCCGGGGCATCGACAACCCGGCCTACTACCGGCTGGTGGACGACGATCCGCGCTACTACATGGATTACACCGGGACCGGCAACTCGCTCAACGCCCGCAGCCCGCACGCGCTGCAGCTGATCATGGACTCGCTGCGGTACTGGGTCACCGAGATGCACGTGGACGGCTTCCGGTTCGACCTGGCGGCCACCCTGGCCCGCGAGTTCTACGACGTCGACCGGCTGAGCAGCTTCTTCGAACTCGTGCAGCAGGACCCGGTGGTGTCGCAGGTCAAGCTGATCGCCGAGCCGTGGGACGTCGGACCGGGCGGCTACCAGGTGGGCAACTTCCCACCGCAGTGGACCGAGTGGAACGGCAAGTACCGGGACACCGTGCGCGACTTCTGGCGCGGGGAGCCGTCCACCCTGGGCGAGTTCGCCGCCCGGCTCACCGGATCCGCCGACCTGTACGAGCATTCCGGCCGCCGGCCGATGGCCTCGATCAACTTCGTCACCGCGCACGACGGGTTCACCCTGGCCGACCTGGTGGCCTACAACGACAAGCACAACGAGGCCAACGGGGAGGACAACCGGGACGGCGCGGAGGACAACCGGTCCTGGAACTGCGGCGTGGAGGGCCCCACGGACGACGAGGGGGTGCTGGGCCTGCGGGCCCGTCAACAGCGCAACTTCCTGGCCACCCTGCTGCTGTCCCAGGGCGTGCCGATGATCCTGCACGGCGACGAACTCGGCCGCACCCAGCAGGGCAACAACAACGCCTACTGCCAGGACTCCCCGCTGACCTGGGTGGACTGGGAGCACGCGGACACCGCGCTGACCGAGTTCACCGCCGCCGTCGCGCGGCTGCGCCGCCAGCACCCCACGTTCCGCCGTCGCCGCTTCTTCGACGGCCGGCCGGTGGCCCGCGGCGCGGACGAGCCGCTGCCGGACATCGTCTGGATGACGCCGTCCGGGCAGGCGATGACGCAGCAGGACTGGGACTCCGGGTTCGGCCGCTCGGTGGCGGTGTACCTGAACGGGCGCGGCATCCGCGGCACCGACGAACGCGGCCAGCAGATCGTGGACGACGCGTTCCTGCTGCTGTTCAACGCCCATGACGACGCCCTGCAGTTCGCCCTGCCGCCGGAGGAGTACAGCCCCGCCTGGCAGGTGGTGATCGACACGTCCGGGATCACCGGTGACGGCGAGCCGCTGCGCGCCGGCGACAAGGCCGAGGTCGCCGCCCGCGGCATGGTGGTGTTGATCGGGGTCAGCGGCGAGCAGCCCGCCGAGCCCGACATCGCGCCGGCGGCCGTGGTCCCGGAGGCTCCGCCGCCGGTGGTGCCGGGCTCCCCCAGCGCCGGTTCGCCCAGCGGCCCGGGCAGCCGGCCGGTCGGGCAACAGGGCGCCTGACGGTGACGGAAGACCCGGGTGCGCCAGCACCCCGGCGGGCTCCGCGTTCCACCTACCGGCTGCAGATCACCGCCGGGTTCCCGCTGCAGCGGGCGGCCGAGCTGGTCGGCTACCTGCATCGACTGGGCGCCGACTGGGTGTACTGCTCCCCGCTGCTGCAGGCCGAGCCCGGCTCCGACCATGGCTACGACGTCATCGACCACGGACGCACCGACGCCGCCCGGGGCGGCCGCACCGGGCTGGCGGCGCTGGCCGACGCGGCGCACCAGGCCGGCCTCGGCGTACTGGTGGACATCGTGCCCAACCACGTGGGGGTGGCCACCCCGGAGCACTCGGTGTGGTGGTGGGACGTGCTGGCCCGCGGAGCCGACTCACCGCACGCGGCCGCCTTCGACATCGACTGGGACGCCGGCGGCGGACGGCTGCGGCTGCCGGTGCTGGGCGATGGCCCGGACGAGCTGGACGCCCTGGAGATCCGGGACGGCCGGCTGCACTACTACGACCACGCGTTCCCGATCGCCGAAGGAACCGGGTCCGGTACGCCCCGCCAGGTGCACGAGCGGCAGCACTACGAGCTGATCAACTTCCGGCGCGCGGACGCCGAACTGAACTACCGGCGGTTCTTCGCGGTGAACACCCTGGCGGGCATCCGGGTGGAACTGCCGGAGGTCTTCGCCGCCTCGCACACCGAGATCGACTACTGGCTGGAGCAGGGCTGGGTGGACGGGCTGCGGGTGGACCACCCGGACGGACTGGCCGACCCCGCCGGGTACCTGCGCGACCTGGCCGGGCTGACCGGCGGCGGGTACACCGTGGTGGAGAAGATCCTGGAACCCGGCGAGGAGCTGCCCGCCGACTGGGCCTGCGCCGGCACCACCGGGTACGACACGCTGGCCCTGCTGGACCGGCTGCTGGTCGACCCGGCCGGCCGGGACGCCCTGGACGAATTGGACGCCGAACTGCGGAGCGAACAATCGGGTTCCGTCGCGCCGTGGGCCGACCTGGTGCACGACAGCAAGCGCGCGGTGGCCGACACCCTCCTGCGCTCGGAGGTGCTGCGGCTGGCCCGGCTGGTACCGGACCTGGCCGACCCGGACCGCACCGCGGACGCCATCGCCGAGGTGTTGGCCTGCTTCCCGGTGTACCGCAGCTACCTGCCGGACGGCGCCGAACACCTGGCGGCCGCGCTGACCAGCGCCCAGCAGCGCCGGCCCGACCTGGCCGGGGTGATCGCCGACGTCGGGGCGGAGGTGCGCCGGGTGGGCACCGAGTTCTCGGTCCGGCTGCAGCAGACCTCCGGCGCCGTGATGGCCAAGGGCGTGGAGGACTGCGCGTTCTACCGCTATCCCCGGCTGACGTCACTGACCGAGGTCGGGGGCGATCCCGGCGTCTTCTCCGTCACCGCCGACGAGTTCCACCTCGAACAGCGGCGCCGGCTGGCCGACTGGCCGGACGGCATGACCACGTTGTCCACCCACGACACCAAGCGCGGCGAGGACGTCCGGGCGCGCATCGACGTGCTCTCCGAGATTCCCGCCGACTGGGCGGAGGCGGTGCACCGGTGCCTGGCCCGCACCGGTTTCCCGGACCGGGTGCTGGCGAACCTGCTGCTGCAGACCGCCGTCGGGGCGTGGCCGATCGAGCGCGGCCGGCTGCACGGGTACGCCGAGAAGGCGGCCAGGGAGGCCGGCGACTCCACCGGGTGGATCGACCCGGACGCCGCGTTCGAGGAGCGCCTGCACGCGCTGGTGGACGCCTGCTACGACGACCCGGTGGTGGCGCCGGCGGTGACCGGGATGGCCGACCGGACCCGGCCGTTCGGCTGGTCGAACTCCCTGGCAGCGAAGCTGATCCAGCTGAC
>DASSTH010000191.1:0-4028 GCA_035708025.1 Nakamurella sp.
CCGGTACCAGCACGCCGCGGATCAGCGTCGCATCGATCAGCACCGCCAGGCCCGCGCCGAGCCCGAACAGCTGCAGCATTGACACCGACGAGGTGGCGAAGGCGAAGAAGGACACCGCGAGCAGTACGGCGGCGCTGGTGACGATCCGGCCGGTGCGCGCCAGCCCGTCGGTGACCGACGCGGCCAGCCCCGCCCCGCCGTGGTACATCTCGGTGATCCGGCTGGACAGGAAGACCTCGTAGTCCATCGACAGGCCGAAGGTGATGCACAGCAGCAGCACCGTCATCGAGGCGTCCATGGGTCGCGCGGTCGCGCCGAACAGCGAGATCAGGTGACCGTCCTGGAACACCCAGGTGACGATGCCGACCGCGGCGGACAGCGACAGCCCGTTGACCACCAACGCCCGCAGCGGCTGCACCACACTGCCGGTGAACAGGAACAGCAGCACGAACGTGGTGAGCACGATGATGCCGAACGCCAGCGGCAGCGGCCGGCCGATGGCGTCCAGGGTGTCGGCGAGGGCGGCATCACCGCCGCCCACCAGGAACCCAGGACCGCCGTTGACCCGCAGCGAGCGCAGCTCCGCCACGACATCCCGGGCGGCGTCCGAGCCGGGAGCGGCGTCGGTCAGCACCGACAGCCGCTGCCAGCCGTCGGCGGACATCGCGCCGGCCGAGGGATCGGCCGGGCCCGCCATCCCGTGCGCCGCGGTCATGCCCGGACCGGCCACCGCCCGCACCCCGGGCAGCGTGGACATCCGCAGGGCGTACCGGGCGGCCACCGCCGGCTCCGCGGGTTGCGCCAGCACCACCGGAACGGTCGCGGTCGCCCTGGCCGGGAACTCGCTCTCGATCAGGTCGGACACCTGGCGGCTCTGCGCGGACTCCGGCAGCACGGTCTGGTCGGGCAGCGAGAACGAGATGCCCAGCAGCGGCGCGGCGGCCAGCAGGAGTACCGCCAGCACCGGAAGGGCGCGCAGCGGCTTGCGGAACACGGTGTCCGCCAGCCGCCGGAAGAGCGGTGACGAGGAGCCGCGGGCGGTGCCCGCCCACGGCAGCCGGCCGGCGTCCACCCTCGTGCCCAGCAGGGCCAGTGCCGCCGGGGTGATGGTCAGCGCGCCGATGGCGGCGATCACCACCACGCCGATGCCGGCATATCCGAAGGACGACAGGAAGAACAACGGGAAGACCAGCAGGGTGGCCAGCGCGCACGCCACCGCGGCGGCGGAGAACGCGATGGTGCGACCGGCGGTCGCCACCGTTCGCGCCACAGCCGTCTGGACGTCGTCACCGGCCGCGAGTTGTTCCCGGAAACGGGCCACGATCAGCAGGCCGTAGTCGATGCCCAGGCCGAGCCCCAGGGCGGTGGTCAGGTTGATGGCGAACACCGACACGTCGGTGAGCCCGCCCAGGATGGCGAGTTCGGCGAAGGTGCCGACGATGGCGACCCCGCCGATCAGCAGCGGCAGCAGCGCCGCCACCACCGACCCGAAGACCAGCAACAGCAGGATCAAGGTCAGCGGCACCGCCACCGACTCGGCACGCAGCAGGGAAGTGGACACCTGGGTGTTGATGTCGCCGAAAATGCCTGCGGAGCCGCCGAAACGGACGGTCAGCGGTCCATGGTCGCCCGCATACTTCTCGATGATCTCGGCGCCCCGGTCCACCATCCGCCCCTGATCGCCCCCGATGACCGCCAGGATCATCGCCGAGTGCCGGTCGGTGGCCACCAGCGAGTCGGCGGGGGTACGGAAGTAGGAGGCGGTGACGGTCACGCCCGGCTCGGCTGCCAGCCGGTCGGTGAGCTCCCGGCCGGCCCGCAGGCTGTCCGGGGCGTCGATGCCGGCCTGCTGCGCCGTGGCGACCAGCACCAGATTCGGCTGCGCGCCGAAGTGCTGGTCGGCCAGGCTGTTCGCCGTGCTGGACTGCGAGCTGGGGTCATCGAAGCCGCCGGAGGACAACTCGCCGAAGGCGCGGGACCCGAGTGCAGCCGCCCCGATCAGGAACACCGCGCCGATGATCAGCACGAGCTTCGCGTGCCGGGCGACGGCCAGGCCGAGGCGGTACAGCATGACGGGCTCCCGATGGTCGGGTCTGCTATGTTGACGCCGTCAACTTAGAGTCCCGATGCTAACGCTGTCAACATAGAATCGGTGGCAAGGGCCACGCTGTTGTCTGGCCGGACGGGAAGGGCGGTGACGCGTATGACCGGGGCCGCCGCCCGCCCTTACCACCACGGGAATCTGGCCGAGGCCCTGGTGGGCGCCGCGCTGGAGATGGCCGCCGAGGGCGGCCCGGATGCCGTGGTGCTGCGCGAGGTGGCCCGCCGGGTGGGGGTGTCCGCGACCGCGGCGTACCGGCACTTCACCGGGCAGTCCGACCTGATGGAGGCCGTCAAGCAGGCGGCGATGGAACGGTTGGAACAGCACCTGCGCCACGCGCTGGACCGGTCGGAGCCCGCGGCCGGCCTGGTGGCCCTGCCCGGGGTGGAACGGGGCTCGGCTCAGGAACGGGGGATCCGCCGGCTGGAGGGCATCGGCCGGGCCTACTTCGACTTCGCGGTCAGCCAGCCGGGGTTGTTCCGCTGCTTCTGCATCGGCATGCCGGTGCCCGAGTCGCAGGGCGTCCCGGTGCGGGAGGCGGCGGCCTTCGGCGTGCTGACCGAGGTACTGGACGAGCTGGTGACGACCGGCGTGCTGACCGCGCAGCGCCGGGCCGCGGGCGTGGACATCGCGCTGTGGTCAGCCGTTCACGGCCTGGCGGTGCTGTGCCTGGATGGTCCGCTCGCCGAACTGCCACGCGCCGAGCAGTACGGCATGCTCACCGCCGTGACCGATGTGGTGTTCCACGGCCTGGCGGGCGCCCGATCCTGATCCGTCGGGGACCCCAGCCGGGGGAGGGTTCCCGCCGCCGTAGGCCCCTCACCGGCCAAGCCATCACAGGTAACCGGCCGCACGCTTGGCAATACTTGCCAGTTGCCAGCGCAGAGTGTATACAGTTACTCTCCTCACATCCGAACTTCGGTAGCGCAATCGATCGACAGTGCGACCTCGAGACACTGCCCGCGTTGGAACTCACCTCAGGAGAAACCATTGCCCGACCTCGCACAGCGCTACCCGTACGCGGAGGCGCTGATCGACGCGTACAAACAGGCCGGCGTTCGACTGGTCACCGCGCTACCGGAATCGCTGCTGAAGAACGCGTATCGCATGCTCGCCCAGGAACCTGCACTTCGTTACATCCCCGTGACCAACGAGGGCGAGATGCCCGGAATCGTGGCCGGCGCGTACATGGCGGGAATGCGCGGCGTGATGATGATGGAGAACTCCGGACTTCGTCAGCTGTGTGAACCGCTGTCACGCTTCATGCAGACCCACAACATGCCGATGGTGATGGTGATGGCCTACCGCGGCGAGTTCGGCGAGTACAACTGGTGGGGCCACACTCACGCTCAAACTATGGAGCCTTTGCTCAACGCCCTGCGAATTCCATATCGCTTCATACGTGAAGTCGATGAGATTGCACCACTGGTGAAGCGAGCGTGGATCCACGCCGATTCGAGTCAACTACCCGTGGCTTTGATCATGACTGGCAACTGCGTGGAGAGGGCTAGCTATGCGACGGTTTGATGCGGTTCAGGCATTGGCGGAACTGACCAGTCCCGACGACTTGTTCGTCACCTCAATGGGCGGGCTGTGGGACGACTGGTTGAATTTGCGGCCGGGCGGGCCAGATCATCACAACACTTTTTCGCCGCCGATCCTCGGGTCTCACGCGTCAACCGCCTTCGGGGTCGCCATCGCGCTTCCACATCGCCGAGTCATCTGCATGGACACGGACGGATCGATCCTGATGAACATCGGGATCCTGTGCACGCTTGGGAACGAGCGGCCGAAGAACCTCACCATCATCGTCTTCGACAATCAGATCTACGAAAGCATTGGTGGCCCACCGACCCACACTGCGCGCAACACGGACCTTGCAAAAATTGCCGAGGGTGCGGGCTGTCTGAACTGCACGACCGTTTCT
>DASSTH010000192.1:0-8746 GCA_035708025.1 Nakamurella sp.
GTGTAATCAGGATCCGCTGTGCCGGTTCCACCATCTGATCAAGACGTTCACGACCTGGCGTGGCAGACCCGGTCCCGACGGGGCACTGGTGTGGACCAGCCCGCTCGGGCGTCGGTACGGAACAGAACCCGGCCACCTGCTGCTCGATGGTGCACTGCGGGATGGCACCGCGGAGTCGGATGGCAGCCAGGGTCCCGCAGGCGATGCACCCTCGATACGCGGCGGGCAGGGCTCCGCAAGCGATGCACCCCCGGATGGCACCGCTGGCCCATACGGCGGCCGGGGTCCCGCAGGCGATGCACCCCCGGCTGATCCGCCGCCCTTCTGACCAGAACACGTTTCGCCGGCCGCACGCGGCGGGGGCCGACGCTCGCTGCGGCGCCCCGGCCGATCGACCGCAGGCGCCAAGTGCGACGGGTGCCACCGACGGTTGCCCCAGGCTCTGTCACACGGACCTGGCACCACGACACAGACCTCCGCAGGGACCCCGCAAGGGCAGCAGCGGCGAGCCGTGCGCCGGCGCACGGCCGCCATTGCGCCCGCCGCATTCGGTATAGTGACCAGCACTGCGGGCGTAGTTCAGTGGTAGAACTTCAGCTTCCCAAGCTGATAGCGCGAGTTCGATTCTCGTCGCCCGCTCCACGAGCCGCTAAGGGGTCGCCTGGTGCAGATCCCGCTCAACGCCCCCCAAACCAGCGGGCGCTCGGACGGCTTGGTCGTCACCGTTTTCTAGGCTGGATACGTGACCCTGGCGCAACCGCTGGAGACCGAGGCGTACCGCAGCGAGCTGATCGGCTACTGCTACCGCTTCTTCGGCTCCTACCCCGAGGCCGAAGACGCCGTTCAGGAGACCATGCTGCGGGCCTGGCAGCGCTCCGACGGCTTCGCCGGGCAGTCTTCGGTACGCACCTGGCTGTACCGGATCGCCACCAATATCTGCCTGGACATGAAGCGGGCGCCGCAACGACGCGCACTGCCGATGGACCTCAACGCGCCAGGCACCGTCCCGGACGACCCCAGCCGGCTGACCACCCGGGATACCGAGTCGTGGATCGGCCCGATCGCCGACGCCCGGCTCGCCCCGGACGCCGATCCGGCAGTCATCGCCGAACTGCGCGACTCCGTGCGGCTCGCCTTCCTCGCCGCGCTACAAATCCTGCCACCCCGCCAACGGGTGGTGCTGATCCTGCGCGACGTGCTGGCCTGGTCGGCGGCCGAATGTGCCGACCTGCTGGACATGTCGGTCGCCTCGGTCAACTCGGCGCTGGCACGGGCCCGCCGCACCATGTCCGAGCAGCGGCGCCAGGACCGCCAGGACCGCCCGACCGACATGGCCGATGATGCCGAGCGGGAACTGTTGCAGCGCTACGTCACCGCCTTCGAGGCCTACGACGTGGACCGACTGGTGCAGCTCCTCACCGAGGACGCGGTGTTCAGCATGCCGCCGTTCGAGTTGTGGCTGCGCGGCACCGCCGACATCGAGCGCTGGTGGCGCGGCCCGGGCCAGGTGTGCCTCAACTCCCGGACCGTCGTCACCCGGGCCAACGGCGGACCCGCCGCGGGCATCTATCACCCGGTCGCTCCGGGCCGCTGGGAGCCGTTCGCGCTGCACGTGCTCGACATGAGCGGGGGCCGGATCAGCGCGATCACCCACTTCATGGGACCGGCCGTCTTCGCCCAATTCGGCCTTCCGGCCGAGATCCTGGCGGACTGATCCAACCGTTCCGCGTCGGAGCGACCAGTTCGCCCCGGCCGCGTCGTCTACCGAGTGAACGTCACCGACACCACGAAAGGCAGACACATGAGCCGCAGAACCATCGCCCACCTGTTCTACTCCCTGAACGGGGTCGTCGAGGCGCCCGACCAGTGGCAGTTCGACGCCTTCGGCCCGGACGAGGGCCAGCTGATGGGCCAGGCCATCGGCGGCGTCACCGACGTGGTCATCGGCCGCAAGCTGTGGCAGGAGTGGTCGCAGTTCTGGCCGGGCGCCGACGACCCGTTCGGCTCGTTCATCAACCCGGTGCGCAAGCACGTCATCACCAGCACGCTGACCGGCGACCTCGGCTGGAACAGCACGGTGATCGACGGTGACCCGGCGGACTACGTCCGGCAACTCCAGCAACAGGGCGAGGGCGGCATCAGCGTGGTCGGCGGCATCGAGACGATCCGCTCGCTGTTCCTGGCCGGCGTGGTGGACGCCCTGATGCTGACGATGCACCCAGTGACCGTCGACAAGGGCCGCCGGCTGTTCGACGAATCGGTGCCGCTGACCCGGCTGACCCTGCTGGACAGCACCATCACCAGCGTCGGCAACGCGGTGCTGACCTACGGACTACGGCAGCAGTAGGCCGCCTGCAGCCGGAGCAGTGCGGGCGAGCTACTGCTCCGGCTGGTCCGTACCGGCCAACCCGGCCGCGAACGGGTCCGGCTCGTCGGGCACCCCCGCCGTGCCGGACCCATCCGGATCCTCCGGGGTGCCGAGTCCCTTCACGAACGGATCCGGCTGGTCGGGTCCCACCTGCAGGCTGCGCCCGCCCGGACCACTGGCCATGCCTGTCGCCCGCTGGACGGTCATGTCGGCTCCTTCACTCACCCGTGCACGTCGTGCAGATGATGCACCACATCGTGCAGGTGATACCTGCCGATGGACAAGATCGTGAACACCGACCCGTTGCTGCGCCGCCCGGAACGCTCCCATGCCCCCGGCGGGACGGCGTCGTACTGCCCGGCGGCCGCTTCCGCCCCGGCGACCAACTCGACGGCCACCGCGGCCGGATCCTGCTCCCAGTAGCGCTCGGACACCGCGGTGGCGTCTTGGTCCCAGTTGGCGAATTGCGGATCGTCCTCGTCCAGCATCAGCCGGACCCGCTCGGTGAACACCCGGTGCACATCCCGCACGTGGCAGGCGTACTCCAGCGGAGACCACACCTCCGGCTCCGGCCTGGACCGCACCTCGTCCCGCTGCAGCACCAGGCGCCACCGCACCGACGTCGCGCGCAGTGCCTCGCCGAGACCCGACCCGGTGATCGCACCGGGGTCGTAGCCGCACTCCGGGCACGCCCGCTCGGTGGTCCAGGTCCAGTCCTTGTCGTCGGGCGGCGGCGCAGCGGGTCCTGACATACGCCGGATGGTAGTTGTCGGCTCGCGGGCGACGGCCATCGCGTAGCGTCGGCCGGCAATGACAGCGCTCTTGCTCACCGGACGGGTACGCACCTTCGACCCGGACCGGCCCTGGGCCGACGCTGTGGCCGTGCGCGACGGCCGCATCCTGGCGGTGGGCAGCGCCGGGGAATGCCGGGCCGCGCTGCCGGCGGGGTACCAGGCGATCGACGCGCCGGCCATCCTGCCCGGCTTCACCGACTCCCACGTACACCCGCTCTACGGCGGCCTCGACCTGACCGGCTGCAACCTGCACGAGGCGGCCGACCGGGCGGGATACCTGGACATGGTCGGGCAGTTCGCCCGCGCCCGTCCCGACGCCGCGTGGATCGTCGGGGGCGGCTGGGCGCTGCCGGCATTCCCGTCCGGCCTGCCGACCGCCGCCGACCTGGACACCTTCACCGGCCCCCGGCCGGCCTACCTGGTGAACACCGACCGGCACGGCGCCTGGGTGAACACCGCGGCGCTGCGGGCTGCCGGCATCGACGCTTCCACCCCCGACCCGCCGGACGGGCGGATCGAGCGCAATCCGGACGGCTCGCCCACCGGAATGCTGCACGAGGGCGCCGCGGCGCTGGTCGCCGGCGCCATGCCACCCCCGTCAGCGGCCGACCTGCGCCGTGCCCTGCTGGCGGCGCAGCACCATCTGCATGCGCAAGGCATCACCGCGTGGCAGGACGCCATCGTCGGCGAGTACCTCGGCTATCCCGATCCGCTGCCGGTCTATCTGGAGCTGGCCGGGCGTGGCGAGCTGACCGCGACGGTGGAACTGGCCCTGTGGTGGCAGCGCGACCGCGGGGTCGAGCAGATCGACCAGCTGCTGGACCGTCGCGCCGCGGTAGCCGCGGCGGCCCGGCCGGGGCTGCGGGCCGGCACCGTCAAGATCATGGTCGACGGGATCGTGGAGAACGGCAGCGCCGCACTGCATGAGCCTTACCTGGCAGGTGCCCGCGATCTCGGCCGGCTGTTCGTCGGCGGTGACGAGCTGTCCGGTGCCGTGACGGCCGCGGACCGGGCCGGGTTCGCGGTGCACCTGCACGCCATCGGCGACCGGGCGGTGACGGCCGCCCTGGACGCCGTCGCGGCCGCTCGCGGGGCGCGATCGAACAGCGATCCGGCCCCGCAGCCGGCCCCCCGTCACCACATCGCCCACCTGCAACTGGTCGCCGGTCGGGATGTCGGCCGGTTCGCCGAACTCGGCGTCACCGCGAACCTGCAGATGTACTGGGCGGCCGACGACGAGCAGGTGCGCACGTTGTGCCGGCCCGTGCTGGGCGATCACCGGGTGGAGCGGCACTATCCGTTCGCCGACCTGCACCGTTCGGGGGCGCCGCTGGCCGCGGGATCGGACTGGCCGGTGAGCACCGCGTCCGTGCTGGCGCAGGTGCAGGTGGCGGTCACCCGCCGTCCGGCGGCCGAACCGGACGTCGAGCCGCTGGCGCCGCAGCAAGCCCTGGACGTCGACACCGCCCTGGCGGCCTGCACGGTCGGCGGGGCCGAGTTGCACGGCCGGGCGACGGCGATCCGGCCGGGCGCCGCGGCCGACCTGGTGCTGCTGGACGACGATCCCTACCGGGTGTCACCCACGCAGATCGGCGGGATCCCGGTGCGGGCCACCATCGCGGCCGGCCGGCCGGTGTTCGGCGGCTGAGTCTGGCCGGCTGACGGCGGGGCGCTGGCGGCGTCCGTCGGGGATTGCCGCAAGCGCCAGGCCGCGTCAGGGCAGCGACACGTCCACCCGAACCCGCTGGGCCGGACCGGTCGAGTCGTTCGCGATCACCAGCGTGTACACGCCGGCGGGCAGCACCGGGGTGTGCTGGTGCCCGCACAGCGCGAACCGGTCGCTCACCGCATGCCCGGCGCTGTCGAACAGTCGCATCGCCGCCTGGCCCATCCCGGGCGGCGTCTCGCCGTCGCCGCAGCCGTGCTCGTTGACCAGCGTCACCTCGCCGTGCCGCACCAGCACCACCCGGAAGGCGCGGTAGCCGGAGGCGGCCAAGGCCGCGTCCAGGCGCCCGTCGGACGGCAGGTCCGGCGCGCCCAACACCACGCCGGCCACCAGCGCCGGCCAGCGCGCGGCGAAGGAGGAGGGGACCGGATCGCGTTCGGCGGCGCTGGCCAGTGCCACGTGCCCGGCGACGAACCCGGTGTCCCCGGTCAGCCCGACGTCGAAGACGCACGCCGCCAGGTCCTCGGCCTGGCCGATGCCGTGGTCGGCGCATGCCTTGTCCGCCACCGCCTTCGCTCCTGGCTGCACGGTGGCCGTCTGCTGCGGAAAGCCGGGAACGGCGTCCGGGGTACTGGCGAACAGCAGTTCCGGCCGGGTGACCTGCCAGGACGACAGCGCGGTGGGCACGTCCTGCACCACCCCGCTACGGCCCAGCAGATCGGGCCCCACCCCGAGTCCGCCGGCACCGAAGATCCCCACCGCGGACGCCACCGGCGGCAGGTGCGCCACCAGCGTCAGGCCCAGTGCCGGGTTCGCCTGGATCACCACCGATCCGCCGTCCGGCCACACCACCGCCACCGCCACCACCCGGTGCGAGTCGGGGGGCCAGCGGCCGATCGCCACGCCGGAGCTCAGGGTGATCTGCTCGAAGTCGGCCTTGCGCGGCCGGAGGGTACCGCCGACGGTCAACGTCCCGTCCATGTCGACCACGATCGTGCTGCCATCGGCGCCGATGGCCGCCGCGCCCACCACCGACACGTCCTTGCGGTGCGGCATCGGGTCGAACTGCACCTGGATGGCGTGCCGTGGGTCTCCGCCGCGGGCCACGTACTGGCCGGCGGACTGAGTGGTGAACCGGACGCCGGCGGCGGTGACGACATGCGGGTCCCCGGTCACCCCTCCGGCGAACGGCGCGCCCAGCGTGGCCGAATTGACCAGCCCCGGTAGGTCGACCCCGGTGTCCGCCACGGCGTGCGACAGACCGGGCACGCTTCCCGGGTCGGCCATCCGCTCGCCGTCCGCGGAGAACCGCCCCTCGAAGGCGCCCGTGGCGGCGTACACCAGGCGCGGGCCGCCCGGCTTCTGCGTCACCGCGACCTGCCCGTCACCGGACACTCCCACGCACAGCCGATCGGCGGTGCATCCGACCATGGACCCGTCCGGGCCGAACCACCGGTAGCCGTCGCCGGTCAGCAGCGCGTATTCGCCCGGGACCCTGCCCTGCCAGCGGACCCCGTCCTCGGTCTCCACCCTGACCCCGCTGTCGGCCTGCGGGCCGGACAGCCAGGCCAGGGTGGCCGCCTTCGGCGGTGCCGGTGGGCCGGGCTGTCCGGAGTCCGTCACGGTGACGGGCACCCTGCCGGTCCCGCTGTCCGGCGGGATCAGGCCGCTGCCCGACTGGCCGGGCACGGTGGTCGGGGCGCCCGTTCCGGGCGCGCCGGTCGAGGGGCCTGGTGGGACGGAGTCCGGCGCGGTGCACCCGGCCGTCCAGGCGGCCGCCGCACACAGGACGGCCACCAGCAGCGTGCCGGCGCCGCGGCGCCGCGCGCCGGGCCGGATGAAGTGGGCCGTCATCGTGCGCATCGTCGCCCACCGACCCCGGTGCGGTCCAGTGCCGGCGACGGTTGCGCCGGTTACCGGTGGGTAATAGCCTGGAGCTACTGGCGAGTAACTTATCGCCGCGGGCGGCGTCCCCGCGCCCGCCCGCCGAGCCCGGGAGAGCCGTCATGAGCCACTACCGATCCAACGTCCGTGATCTGGAGTTCAACCTGTTCGAGGTGTTCGGCGCCGACGCCTACCTCGGCCGGGACGGCGGCGCGATGGACGAGCAGACCGCGCGCGGCGTGCTGCACGAGCTCGAGACCGTCGCGGCCGGGCCGGTGGCCGAGTCGTACGTGGACGGCGACCGCAACCCGCCGGTGTACGACCCGGCGACGTTCACCGCACCGCTGCCGGAATCCATGCACCGGTCCTACCGGGCACTCCGCGACGGGGAGTGGTGGCGCCTGGAGCTGCCACAGGATCTGGGCGGCTACGGCGTCACGCCCTCGGTGCGCTGGGCCGCCGCCGAACTGCTGCTGGGTGCGAACCCGGCGCTGTTCATGTACTCCGGCGGACCGAACTTCGCGGCGGTCATCCACCGCAACGGCACGCCCGAGCAGCAGCAGATGGCCCGGACCATCATCGAGCGGGGCTGGGGCGCCACCATGGTGCTCACCGAACCGGACGCCGGCAGTGACGTCGGCGCCGGCCGTACCCGGGCCATCCGGCAACCGGACGGCAGTTGGCACCTGGAGGGCGTCAAGCGGTTCATCACCTCGGCCGAACACGACCTGACCGACAACATCATCCATCTGGTGCTGGCCCGCCCCGAGGGACCCGGGATCGAGAACCGGCCCGGCACCAAGGGTCTGAGCCTGTTCGTGGTGCCGAAGGTGCTGTTCGACCCGGCCACCGGGGAGTTGGGCGAGCGCAACGGCGTGTTCGTCACCGGCGTGGAACACAAGATGGGGCTGAAGGTTTCCAACACCTGCGAGCTGACGTTCGGCCAACACGGCGTCCCGGCGGTGGGCTACCTGTTGGGAGACAGGCACGACGGCATCGCGCAGATGTTCCAGGTGATCGAGTACGCCCGGATGATGGTGGGCACCAAGGCGATCGCGACGCTGTCCACCGGGTATCTGAATGCCCTGGAGTACGCCCGGCAGCGGGTGCAGTCCGCCGACCTGACGCGCGCCACGGACAAGACCGCTCCGCGGGTGACGATCATCCACCACCCGGACGTGCGCCGGATGTTGATGGCGCAGAAGGCCTATGCCGAGGGGCTGC
This sequence comes from Nakamurella sp., assembly GCA_035708025.1. Taxonomy (GTDB): domain Bacteria; phylum Actinomycetota; class Actinomycetes; order Mycobacteriales; family Nakamurellaceae; genus Nakamurella. The sequence goes on from DASSTH010000192.1 coordinate 7,937, forward strand.
GCGCGGTGTACCTGTACACCGCGTCCTGGCAGGACCGGATCGCCGCGGGTGACGGGGACCTCGAGGTGGCCCGCGCGGTGAACGACCTGCTGCTGCCGGTGGTCAAGGGGGTGGGCAGCGAGCGGGCGTACGCGAACCTCGCGCTCAGCCTGCAGGTGTTCGGCGGCTCCGGCTATACGCAGGACTACCCGATCGAGCAGTACATCCGGGACGCCAAGATCGACACCCTGTACGAGGGCACCACGGCGATCCAGGCGCAGGACTTCTTCTTCCGGAAGATCGTGCGGGACAACGGCACTGCCCTGGCCGCGGTGGCCGGAGAGATCGCGGAGTTCCTGGCGACGGCGCAGTCCGGGGCGTCCGGCGACGGCAGGTTCAAGGAGGAACTCGCGCTGCTGGCCACCGCCTCGGAGGACCTGCAGCTGATGGTCGGCCGGCTGGTGGGTTACACGCTGGCCGCCCAGCAGGATCCGGCCAGCATCTACCGGGTGGGCGAGCACGCGGTGACGCTGCTGATGAGCGCGGGCGACGTGCTGATCGGCTACCTGCTGCTGCGCCAGGCGCAGGTGGCGCAGGCGGCGCTGGACGCCGGTGCCGCCGAGCGGGACGTGCCGTTCTACAGCGGAAAGCTCGCGGTGGCCCGCTGGTTCGCCCGTAACGTGCTGCCCGAACTGTCCGCCCGGCGCGCCGTGGTGGAGGCCGCCGACACGTCACTGATGGAGGTGCCGGAAGCGGCGTTCTGAGCCGCGCGGGGCCGTGGCCGGGCGTAGCGCCGTTCTGAGCCGCGTGGACAGGCGTAGCGCCGTTCTG
>DASSTH010000193.1:0-11101 GCA_035708025.1 Nakamurella sp.
GGCGTCACGATCAGCTCGTCGACACCGGTCAGGTGGTAGGCGATCGCGATGGGGCCGGTCACCAGGGGTAGATCGATGGCATCGTTGCCGGCACACCTGTCGGCCTTCGCCCTGGCCAGCTCCTCCGGCTTCAGGGCCGAGTCAGAACCGCCGAAGTCGGTCTGGTTGGCCAGGAAGTCCGACACGCCCTTGCCCGAGCCACCTCCGCCGTAGTCGTTGATGCTCGCACCGCACTTGGCGTTGTAGTCGGCGATCCACTGGGCGATGGCATTGCCCTGCGCAGTGGAACCGCTGGAGCGCAGCGTCCCGGTCGCGCAGCTGAATCCCGCCGACTCGAAGCTCATCCCCGACCCGTCGGCGCCGCCGGTAAAGGTGCCGGCGTCGGTTGATCCTACGCCGCCGGAGACCGATGGACCGCTGCCCGCGGCCGCGCCGGCCGACGGTGCGTTGTCGTCGGTGCCGCAGCCGGCCAGTGCCATCGCCGCCGCCAGCAGGACGGCGACGCTCGCCGTCCGGAGTCCGTTCACTCGCAATCCTTCCGCTGCCTGGATCGGCCTTCGAGCCGGTGCCGCGTGGCTGCGGCACGGCCCCGAGGCTAGGCAGCGGGGATGACCCGTCGGGGTGCCGGCGGTGAACGAACGGTGAACGTCAGCCGGACAGTCTGCTACCGGGCGGGCGGCGCTCTGCTACCGGGCCGGCGGCGCTCCGCGGGGATCGCTCGCCCGGCGGACGCCTGCCCGGTCGCCCGCAGCACGCGGGCTGGGCACGGAACCGCTGCGGGCCTGCGGTTCCGGAACCTCCGGGTCGGGTGTGCGACGCTCGGCATCCGCGGCGTCGGAGGGGCTTTCGTCCTCGTCCGGCAGCAGCCGGGCCGCGCGCTGCACCCGCGCGCGGTCGCGCTCGTCCAGCTTGCGGTCGTCGCGCACCCGCACGTACGGCTCCACGTCCGCCGGCATGCCGGCCCGGATCACCCGCTCCCGCTCGGTCTCCGAGTCGAATTCCAGGCCGAGCAGGATCGCGATGTTGGAGATCCACAACCACACCAGGAAGACGATGACGGTGGCCAGCGACCCGTAGGTCTTGTTGTAGGAGCCGGAGAACGACACGTACAGCCCGAACAGCCCGGACACGATCAGCCACACGACCACGGCCAGTAGCCCGCCGGGCGTCAGCCAGCGGAACCGGGGCTGCTTGACGTTCGGCGTCACCGCGTACAGCAGCGAGAACAGCAGGGCGACGATGATGATGAGCACCGGCCACTTGGCGATGGCCCACACCCATTGCACGGCGCCGCCGACGCCGATCAGCGAACCGATGCGGTCGGCGATCGGCCCGGTGATGACCACGATCACCACGCAGATGATCAGCATGATGACCACGGCGATGGTGGTCAGGATCCGCACCGGGATCGTCTTGTAGAACGGCCGGCCCTCGCCCACCTCGTACACCGCGTTGGCCGCGCGCATGAACGCCGCGATGTACCCCGACGCGGACCATAGGGCGATGAGGATACCGACGACGGCGGCCAGGCTGGCCGCACCGGCCTTGCCCTGCACCTGGTCGATGATCGAGGACAAGAAGGTGGTGACCCCGCCGGGCGCCACCGACTTCACGCTGTCCAGGAACTGCTGCGCACTGTCCGGCCCGATCAGCCCGAGGATGGAGACCAGCACCAGCACGGCCGGGAAGATGGCCAGCACCCCGAAGTAGGTCAGCGCCGCCGCCCGGTCGGTGATGCTGTCGCGCTTGAACTGCTTGACCGATCTCTTCAGGATCGCCACCCACCCCGCCTTGGGCATGTCGGTGGGCGACTCGAGTTCCTGGCGGGTGGGGCGGTGATCGGGTGCGGCCGTATCCATCGCACTTCTCCCATCGGCGATCGGCCGCGCGGGACCGCGGGCCTCGGAGGGGTGGATACCCACCGCCCGCCCCGATGCACACCCGCCGGGCAACGCGCCTGACCAGCACGGGCGATCCCGACATTCCGGAACCGCCGAACGGTCCATCAGCCGTAGCCGTTCAGCCGGGACTTCGGTCCATCAGCCGATCAGCCGGGACTCCCGGTCGTAGTTGCGGCCCAGGTAGGCCGGTACCCGGGCCCAGCGGAACGCGAAGACCATCACCAGCAGGGTCGCAACGAACGGCAGCATGGCCACGAACTGGTGCGGGATGCCGATCCCGGCCACCTGGGCGCGCAGCGCCAGCACCTCCATGCCGGCGAAGAACGCCGCGCCGGCCACGATGAACTGTGGCCGCCACCCGCCGAAGAAGGTCAGCGCGATGGCCAGCCAGCCGCGACCGGCGGCCATGCCGTCGGTGTAGGTGCCGGTGTAGACCATTGGCAGGTACGCGCCGGCGATCGCCATCAGCGCGGACCCGGCCACGCCGGCCCAGATGCGCGTGGCGGCCACGTCGATGCCCAGGCTGTCCGCCGCCTTAGGGTTCTCCCCCACCGACCGCAACCGCATGCCCGCGTCGGTGCGGAACAGGAACCACCACAGCGCGGCCGAGCCCACCAGCGCCAGGTACACCATCGGGTCCTGGTCGAACAGCACCGGCCCGAGAACGGGGATGTCGGCCAGCAGCGGGATGCGCCACTTGCTCAGCAGCGGGATCAGCGGCTGAGACATGGTGACCCCGATGACCACCCGGTACAGCAGGCTGGCCGCCCCGAGCGCCAGGAAGAACAGCGCAAGACCCACCACGAACTGGTCCAGCCGCAGATAGGTCGTCACCGCCGCCAGCACCAGCCCGAACAGCGCGCCCACCGCTCCGGCGGCCAGCAGCCCGACCCCGTTGGAGCCCACCTTCAGGCTGACCAGGAAGCCGACGGCGGCGCCGATGGTCAGCATGCCCTCCTGGGACACGTTGAAGATGCCCGCCCGCCCGGACAGCATGGTGCCCTGCGCGGCGAAGATGTACGGCACCATCGCCGTCACCACCAGGGCCAGGAAGTTGGTCACTTCGCTCATGGATGCCCTCCGGCGGTGACGGGGGTCGCGGTGGCGCCCGAGGTTCCGCTGGAACCGGCCGGTCCCAGGCCCACCGGCGCCGCGTCCGCCGGGACCGGCGAGCCGGCCGGTGCGGCCGGGCCGCCGCTGGGCCGGCGCCGGCGCAGCCGCGCGGCCAGCACGTCGGACAGCAGCAGGAACAGCAGGATCAGGCCCTCCACGATCAGCACCAGTTCGGCCGGGACCTGGGCCGACCGCTGCATCGCCGAGGCACCGATCTCCAGGATCGAGATGCCGAAGGCCACGAACGGCACCAGCACGACGCTGCCGCGGGCGATCAACCCGATGATGATGCCCAGCAGCAGGTAGTTGGACTGGATGCCCTCCAGCAGGTTGCCGTGCACCCCGCTGACCTCGATCGCGCCGGACAGCCCGGCGGCCATCCCGCCGACCACCACCGCGCCGACGGCCACCCGGGAGGTGCGGATGCCGTGCACCCTGGCAGCCCGCTCGTTGATGCCGACGGCGCGCAACTCGAAACCCGGCACGCTGCGCCGCATCAACAGCGCACCCACCAGGACCACCCCGGCGGTGATGAACACCCCGATGTGCATGGCCGGGCGGCCGACGGTGGGCAGCATGGCCGCGTCGGCGACCTTGACGGTGGCCGGGAAGCCGGCGCCCACATCGGGCCACACCTCGGAGGCGACGTAGTCCAGCACCTGGAAGCTGACGAAGTTCAGCAACACCGTGGACAGGATCTCGTTGATCCGGAACCGGGACATCAGCCACGCGGCGATGCCCGCCCACAGGCCGCCGCCCAGGATGCCGGCGATCAGCACCAGTGGCAGCAGCACCGGCATGGGCAGGTCGGACAGCGTGATGCCCACCGCGGCGGCGCCGGTGGCGCCCAGGATGAGCTGGCCCTCGCCGCCGATGTTGAACCGCCCGGCGCCCAACGGGATCGCGAACGCCAGCGCCAGCAGGGTCAGCGGCACCCACTTGGTGAAGGTCTCCACCACCCCGAAGGAGGTGGCGAACGAGGTGGTGACCACCGACCGGAAGGCGACGAACGGGTTGTGGCCCAACGCTGCGATCACGATGCCGGCCACCACGAACGCCGCCACCACGGACACCAGGTACGGCACCACGGCGGCCAGCGTGGCGGTGAGCGCGCGGCGAGCGGCGCCGGGACGCGCAGCGACCGCGCCGGTCACCCCGCCACCCCGGTCATCAGCCGGCCGAGCTGGTACGGGTCGGCCTCGCCGCGGTCGAACGCCGCCACCAGCCGGCCGGAGTAGATGATCGAGATCCGGTGGGACAGCGCCATGATCTCGTCCAGGTCCTCGGAGATGACCAGGACGGCGCAGCCGTCCGCCGCGGCCTGCCGCACCCGCTCGTAGACGAACTGGGTGGAGGCCAGGTCCAGGCCCCGGGTCGGGTTGTGCAGGACCAGCAGCCGCGGCCGGCGGCGGAACGCCCTGGCCAGGATCAGCCGTTGGATGTTGCCGCCGGACAGCTGTCCCGCGGCGGTGCGGTGGCCCGGCGCCCGGATCGAGTACTCGCCGATCACGTCGGTCGCGTCCGCCCGCGCCGCCCGCCAGTCGATCAACCCGGCCCGGGCGGCTGCCCGGTGGCCGCCCAGCATCAGGTTCTCGGCGATCGATGCGCTGGGCAAGATGCCGTCCCGCTGTCGATCCTCGGGCACGTAGGTCACGCCGGCCGCCAGCCAGTCGGCGGTGGGCCGGCCGGCCAGTTCGGCGCCGTCCAGCAGCACCGACCCGGCCCGCAGCGGTCGCACCCCGGTGACGGCCTCGGCGAGTTCGGTCTGCCCGTTGCCGGCCACCCCGGACACCCCGTGGATCTCCCCGGGGGCCAGTGCCAGCGTCACCTCGTGCACCGCGGGCACGCCGGCGTCCCCGGCGGCGGTCAGCGCGGTGACGGCCACCCGGGCCGACACCCCGCCAGCACCACCGGTGACGGGGGTCGCGGGCACCGCCGGTTCCGCGGGCCGGGCGTGCGGCGGGTCGGCCGCCGGGTCGTCCAGGTCCGGGACCGGGTCGCCGACCACGGCCGCGCCCATGGCGGCGGTGAGCACGGCGGGGTCCTCCTCCAGGGAGGTCTGCTCACCGACCATCAACGCGGCCAGGTCGGCGGCGCTGGTGGCCGCGCGCGGCAGCGTCGCCACCCGGCGGCCGTCCCGCATCACCGTCATCGCGTCGCAGGCGGCCATCGTCTCGCGGATCTTGTGGGTGATCAGGATGACCGACATGCCCTCGTCCACGATGGTGCGCAGCGAGCCGAACAGCGCGTCCACCTCCTGCGGCGTCAGGTTGGTGGTCGGCTCGTCCAGCACCAGGATCCGCGCGCCGCGATACAGCGCCTTGAGGATCTCCACCCGCTGGCGCACCCCGACCGGCAGGTCGCCGACCACCGATCCCGGGTCGACGGCCAGCCCGAACCGCTCGCTCAACTCGGCGATCCGCCGGCGGGCCGGAGCGAGGTTGGTGCGCAGCGCTCCCGCCGCGGTGCCCAGCACCACGTTCTCCGTCACCGTGAAGGTGTCCACCTGCAGGAAGCTCTGGTGCACCATGCCGACGCCGGCCGCGATGGCGTCCCGGGGCGAGCCGATGGTCACCGGCGCACCGTCGATCGCCACCGAGCCGGCGTCCGCCGCGTACAGCCCGTACAGCACGTTCATCAGCGTGGTCTTGCCGGCGCCGTTGCCGCCGAGCAGGCCGTGCACCTCCCGCGCCGCGACGGTCAGGTCGACGCCGTCCAGCGCCCGGACCGGGCCGAACGACTTCTCGATGCCGGCCATGGCCAGCGTCGGGACGGCGCCCCTACCGGCGCCGGGGTCCGGGCCGGATCCGGCAGTGGCGCGGGCCGGCTCGTCCTGCTGCCGGGCCGTGTTGTGCTGCTGCGCCAAACCGCTAGCCGCCGATCTTGCTGGTGTCCAGCGTGACCTTGATGCTGCCGTCGTCGACCTTCGCCATGGTGTCGCTGACCGCCTGCTGCACATCGGCCGGCACGTCGTCGGACATCTGGATGGTTACGCCGGTGGTGAAGCCCAGCGGGTAGTAGCCGGTGCCCTCACCGCCGACGATCTTGCCCAGCACGTCGCCGAGCGGCTTGGCAAAGTCGTACAGCACGGTGCCGGCGTAGTGCCCGCCGCCGGAATCCAGGCTGGACTTGTCGGTGTACTTGGCCGTGACCCAGACGTTCGTGCCGGAGGCCGCCTCGGCGGCCTTGAAGGTGCCGACCGCGCCGTTGTTCAGCGAGCCGACGATCACGTCGGCGCCGTCGTTGATCAGCTGGGTGGAGATCTGCTGCGCCTTGGTCGGGTCGTTGAAATCACCCGTCCACACCGCGTTGATGGTGGTGGAGGCGCCGGTGTCCTTGATGGCCTGCTGCATGGCGTGCACCTCGGAGTAGGAGAACGGCAGCGACAGCCCGCCCACGTACCCGACCTTGCCGGACTTGCTCAGCTTGGAGGCCAGCACGCCGATGGCGTAGAAGCCGAGGTGGAACTGCCGGTCGAAGATCCACACGTTGTCCGGCTGGCCGTCCGGGTGGCCGTCGAACTCGGCGATGAAGTGCACGTCCGGGTTGTCCTTGGCGACCTTGGCGGTGGCGTCGTAGAACTGGCTGCCGTGCGTCCACACCACGGTGTTGCCGTCGGCGACGTACTCCCGGATCACCCGCTCGGCGTCCGGCACCGCGACGCTCTCGGTGTAGGTGGTGGTGGCGCCCTGCTTCTCCGCAGCCTGCAGGGCGAGCAGGCCCAGTTGGTTGTAGTCGGCGTCGGTGACGGGGCCGCTGAACACCGCCGCGATCTTGACGCTGGACAGGTCGGCGGAGGGACCGCCGGCCGGGCTGGACTGTCCGGCGCTGGCGGAGGCCGCCGAGGTGCCGGAAGTGCCGGGTGCGGAGGTGTCGGAGCCGGCCGAGGAGGCGGCGGCGGACGACGGTGCGGAGGTGCTGCCGGCCGCCGGGGTGCTGGAGTCTCCGGCGCCACCGTTGCTGCTGCAGGCCGGGACGAGCAGGACCAGGGCGGCGCCCAGGGCCGCGAACAGGGTGAAGCGGCGGTGACGGGTCATCGGGAATCGCCTTTTCATCGGGTGGACCGCGGAGTGAAGTTCGCGTGAGTCTGCCACACGCGTGCGCACACGGTCCCAACTCCCTCACCGCCTGGCATTGGCAGCTGTTGCCAAAGCGCGTGCTCCGGCGTCGGCTACTTGAACAACGGGGTCCGCACCGGCAACGGCACGTCGGGTGAGCGGCGGCGCCGGCGCTACGCGCGGGCTAGTGCGCAGAACTCCATCGAGGTGGCCGCCACCAGTTCGAGCTCGGCGGCGGTCAGTCCGCAGTCCTCGGCGGCGTGCCGGTACTCCCGGTCGATGTCGGTGTCGAACAAGTAGGTGCCGTCGCTGGCGATGGACACCGGGACGCCGGCGCGCAGCAGGGCCGGCAGCGGGTGGGCGGCGTAACCGGCCGCGACGCCGAGGTTGACGTTGCTGGTGGGGCAGACGTCCAGGCACACCCGACGGTCCGCCAGCTCGGCCACCACCGCCGGGTCCTCGATGGCCCGCACGCCGTGCAGGATCCGGTCCGGCCGCAGGTGCCGCAGCGTCTGGCGCACCGAGTCGGCCCCGGCCGTCTCGCCGGCGTGCGGCACCGACATCAGGCCGGCCTCCCGGGCGGCGGCGAAGTGCTCGGCGTACCACTCGGCTGGCCCCGGCGGCTCCGGACCCACCAGTCCCAGCCCGGTCACCCCGGAGCCGGCGTACCGCTGGGCCAGTCTGGTGGTCCGCCAGCCGGCCTCGGGTCCCTCGGCCCGCTGGATGCCCAGCACCAGCCCGAACCGGTCGCGGGGCAGCGCCTCCAGCACCGCCTCGACCAGGCCCTCGTCCGGGCCCAGCCGGCCGCGGTAGGAGGGTGCGCACAGGTTGACCTCGGTGTAGGCCACCCCGCGCGCGTCCTGATCGGCGACCAGCTCGGCGGCCACCCGGTGCAACACGTCCAGGTCCAGCACCAGGTCCCGGGCGGCCTCGTACTGCGGGGAGAACTCCGCGAAGTCGCGGTACGGCGCGGTGACCGGCAGCGGCAACCCGCCGCGGTCGGCCAGTTCGCGGGCGGTCTCCGGCCGCAGGCACGCCTCCAGGTGCAGGTGCAGCTCCGCCCGCGCCGGCACCTGCGCCGTCACAGGTCGTGTCCCAGGTACACCGACTTCGACCAGGTGTAGAAGTCCAGCGCACCGGCTCCCTGCTCGCGGAAGGTGTTGGTGGACGAGGCCTTGACGCCACCGAACGGCACGTTCAGGTCCAGTCCGGTGGTGGGCCGGTTCACCTTGACCACGCCCGCCTGCACCCGCGCGGCGAAGTGCTGCGCGGACGCCAGCGAGGTGGTGCAGATGCCGGCCGCCAGCCCGTACACCGAGGAGTTCACCGCGTCGATCGCCGCGTCCAGGCCCGCGGTGGGCAGCACCGCGATGAGCGGCCCGAACACCTCGTCGGTGACCACCGGGTGGTCGGCCGGCAACCCCGTCACCACCGCCGGGCGCAGCAGCCGCCCGTCGGCATCCCCGCCGTGCAGCGTGCCGTCCGCCCTGGCCTGCTCCAGTGCCTTCAGGTCGGTGGCCAATTGCGCGTCGGACACCACCGGGCCCATGGCGGTGCCGTCCACCAGGCCGTCACCCGGCGCGATGCCGGCCGCCGCCGCGGCCAGCGCCGCCACGAAGTCGTCGTGGATCCCCTCGGTGACGATGGTCCGGGAGGTCGCCGTGCAGGCCTGCCCGGTCAGCCCGAAACCGCCGGCGGCGGCCACCTTCGCGGCGACCACCGGGTCGGCGTCGTCCAGCACCACCAGGGCGTTCTTGCCGCCCATCTCTAGTTGCACCCGTCCGCGGCGGGACTGCACCACCTCGCGGATGTGCTCGCCGACCGCGGTGGAGCCGGTGAACGACACGGCCGCGACCCCGGGGTGGGAGCACAGCGCCTCGCCCACCACCGAGCCCTTGCCGTTGACGATGTTCAGCACACCGTCCGGCAGCCCTGCCTCGGTCAGGGCGGACACCAGGTGGTGCACCGACAGCGGGGTAAGCTCGGCCGGCTTGATCACCACCGCGTTGCCGGACACCAGGGCGGGTGCCATCTTCCAGGCCGGGATGGCGATCGGAAAGTTCCACGGGGTGATCAGGCCGACCACGCCGAGCGGCTCCCGCCGGGTGTACACCATGGTGTCCGGGGTGACGCTGGGCAGTACGTCACCGGATGCCTGCCAACCCAGCGACCCGAAGAACCGCAGCACGTCGATCGCCCGGCGCACCTCGCCCATCGCCTCGGCGAGGGTTTTGCCCTCCTCGCGCACCAGGTCCTCGGCCACCGGGCGGTGGCGGGATCGCAGGATCTCGGCGGCGTCCATCAGCATCGCCCCGCGGGCCGGCCAGGTGCGCGCCGCCCAGCCGGGTTGGGCGGCGGTCGCGGCGGCCACCGCGTCGGCCACGGTGTGCTCGTCACCGCTGGCGATGACGGCCACCGGGGAGTCGTCGAACGGGTTGCGGCGCTCGACGTTCGGCTCGCCGACCCACTCGCCGCCGATCAGATGGCGCACCTGCACTGCTGAAGTCATGTCCCTGTCATTCCTCTCGGTCAGTTCGAATGTCAGTGTGCGGCCGGAACACTGGTCGGAGCGCTGGCCGGTGGGGTGGCCCGCGTCACGGCCAGCGCGGCATCCAGGTGACGGGCCAGCTGCTCGCCCAGCTCGTCCGGCATGCCCCGGCCCGGCAGCCGCACCCCGGCCTCGGCGATCAGCCCGCGCCGGCGCAGCGCCTCCTTGCGGATGCCCAGCGCGATCCCGGGTTGCTGCTCGAAGGTGGCCAGCGGCAGGTAGGGCAGCCAGGCCTGCCGGGCCGCCGGGTATCCGCCCTCCTGATAGGCACGCACGCAGGCCAGCAGGCCCTCCGGGGCGGAGAAGCCGGTCATCGCCCCGGCCGCCCCGGCGGCCAGCTCGTCCAGCAGCCCGATGCCGCCCAACCCGCCGAACACCGGCACATCCAGCCCGGCGGCCAGGGTGTGCACGGCCACCGCCGTGGGGGGCGACTCGGCCTTGACCGCGGCGCAGAACTGCTTGCCGCGCAACGCGGACACCAGCATCTCGGGCCGGATGGTGATCCCGCTGACCGCGGGGTAGTCCTGCACCACGATGCCCAGCCCGGTCGCCTGGTGCACCGCGTTCAGGTGGTCGGCCAGCGCCGTGGGCAGCACGGTGTTCACCTGCACCATCACCGCGACCATCCGGTCGCCGGCCAGATCCTGCGCCCGGCGCGCCTCGTCGATCACCACCCTGGTGGACAGGCTGGTGGCGCCCACCACGATCGGCAGGTCGCAGGTGTCCAGCACGATCTCCAGCAGCGTGGCCCGCTCCTCCGCGGTCAGCCGGGCGGCCTCGCCGAACACCCCCAGTGCGGTCAGCCCGGTCACGCCGACCTCGGCGTAGTACTCGCAGAGCTTGGCCAGCCCGGCCTCGTCCAGGTCCAGCACCGAGCCGGCGAACGGGGTGGCCAGCACGCCCCATACGCCGCGCTCCAGCGGTGTCACCATCGGGTCCTCCTTCATGCTCGCTCGATGTCAGTGCTCGCGCAGTGCTCGCGCCGCTTCGGTGTCGGCTCGGCGTCAGAGATCTCGCCGCGCCGGGGTCACCGACCGGTCCACTGCGGGGGGCGCTTCTGCTGGAACGCCGCCAGTCCCTCGCGGGAGTCCTCGCTGTCCAGCGCGGCCATCAGCGCGGGCGAACGCTGCGACTGTGCCTGTCGCGCGGACAGCCCCCCGGTGCTCAGCACCATCTGCTTGATCGCCCGCACCGAGGTCGGTGCGCAGGCCAGCACGTCGTCCACCCAGCGCGACACCGCGCCGTCCAGGTCGGCCGCCGGCACCACCTCGTTGACCAGGCCCATCCGGTACAACTCGGCGGCGCCCACCTTGCGTCCGGTCAGCAGCATGCCCATGGCCAGGGTGTAGGGCACCCGGCGCACCAGTTGGGCGATGCCGCCGTCCAGCGGCATCCGGCCCACCCGCGGCTCGGTGAGCCCGAATACCGCGGTGTCGGCGGCGACCACGATGTCCGCGCCCAGCACCATCTCCATGCCGCCG
>DASSTH010000194.1:0-4850 GCA_035708025.1 Nakamurella sp.
TGCGAGTGTTTGTGACGGGTGATGCTGCTGGGGCACATTTCATCCGCGCAGAGCGGGCCCGGGTCGCCTTGCTTGCGCCAAGTCCGGCACGCGCCACGGTCTCGCACTGCCCCCGCCTCGCCCGCGACCACGCACACGCGCCACGTCCCGCCCGCACCGTGGAGGACGCGAGTCACGACGCATCAGACTCGGGTGCACCGCGATCGTCAGCCGAGGAGGTAGGCCCTGATGAGGGTCTGCTGGATGCTGTTCCCGTCACCGTCCCTGGCAGTGACCCGCAGCGAGACGTCCTGCCCGCTCGCGGGGTGCCGGTAGTCGGCCCGGAACGTTCCATCTCCGGTGTTGCGCACCGACGCGGTGGTCCAGCTCGCTCCCTCGTCGTAGGAGACCTGCACCGTGACGTCCCGCACCGGCGAGGCCAGCGCGCCCTGCTGATGGTCGACCCGCAGTAGCAGGGCGACCCGGGCGCCGGTGGGCGCGGTGTTCGCCAGATCGAGCGCGCTGTGCCCGCTGCCCGGCCGCACCACGTCGGTGTAGTCGATGTCCAGCAGAGGGAGCACCGCCGTGTCGTCGGCGCTCGCGGGCGCGGCCGAACCGAAGGTCCACTCGGTGTGGGTGCTGGTCGACAGGTCGATCACCGACCCGTCGTTGCTGGTGTCGGCCACCAGCCGGTAGGTCGCCGCGTCGGCGGGCACCGGAACCTGGCCCGACAGGCCGTACTCCGAGGCGTGGATCGGCGCGCCGTCCAGGTACAGCCGGCTGCTGGCCCGCAGGCCCAGCAGCGCCGGCGCCCAGTGGCCGGCCGAGTCCGTGACGCCGGCCAGGTCGTACCAGAGCCAGTCGGCGCCGCGCCGGCTGATCAGCCGCTCGTTGTCCGGCCCGGCCTGGGCGACGCCGGGGGAGAACGGCGCCTTCAGCCAGTCCTGGGTGACCTGCTGGCCCGGGCGATACACGATGCCCGACCGGGGCTTGAGGATGCTGCGGTCGACCACGAACTCCCAGGCGGAGAAGTCCTGCACGCCCGCCGTCACGTATTCGGTGCGGGTGTAGCCGGTGTCGGGCACGAAGTCGCTGACCGCCGGCGGGCCGCACTGGCACACGTCGACCGTCGACTGGTGCAGCCGCCAACCGGCCGCCGGCGAGCCCGGGGAATGGATCCGCGCCTGCACGGTGGCCAGATCCTGCGGCCGGACGACGTAGTGCGGCGGGTTCACCTGACCGTCCTCGGTGAAGGTCAGCTCGTAGGCGTAGGGGCTGCGGGGTGTCCCGGTGAGGTGGATCTGGAGGTGCCGGCCCGCCGCCAGGCCGTTCCGGATCCGCTCACCCTGGTCGTGCGGCAGGGCGATGATCGGCACCGGCCCGGACGTGACAGGGAAGAACGATCCAGGCTGCGCGGAGTACAGCGCCACCGCGGCCGCGCCGGCGTCTGCGGCGGCCTGCACCTGCTGGTCGTACGAAATCTCGGACGACTCTGCTACCAGCGCCACCGTGCCGTGCAGGTCCTTGCCAGTTAGGTCCGCAGGGGTGGCCGTCCCGGCGTCGGCCAGCGGGTAGTGCAGGGTGCCGTCCAGGTACGGACCTCCGGCCACCACCGGGTCCAGCGGCCCGCCGCCCGGACCGGTGACCCGCCCGGTCAACAGCGGCACACCGGCGTCCACCGACGTGGTCACCGCGAACGGGGCGTCGTCCACCCGCTGGGTCGGCGCCACCGACACCGCGGTCGGCTCGCCGTCCTCCTGGTCCCAGTACCACCAGTCGTAGGTGGCGCGCGGCGAGTCCGGATCGCCGCGGCTCCAGGCGAGCGTCACATACCGCGGGGTGGATGGCTTGGGCGTGTCGATGGTGAGCGGCTCGGCGGTGCGGGCGTCCAGCGTGACGGTGCTGTTCGGGGCGTGCACCTGCAGTTTGGGATTGCCGACGATGCTCTCCTGGCTGATCCAGCGGCCGGACGCATCCAGCGTGCCGATCAGCGCGAAGACGTTGTAGTCGCCCTCCGGGAGGCGCAGCGTCCACTCCTGTTGGGCCGCGGTCAGATAGATGTTGTCGGGGTAGTAGCGCCCGTCGAAGCTGTGGTACGGGGCGACCCGGATTCGGGCGACCGCCGGGTCACCGTTGCGGTCGAGGGCCCGGAAGGAGACGTCGACGGTGTCGTCCTGCTTGTAGAAGCCGAGTGCCGTGGAGATCGTCGTCCGGTCCGGCCCGGCGGCCACGATACGGCCGGAATATGTCCCGGCAGCCGGAGCCGTGGCGTCCAGGGTGACGTCCACCTGTTCCTTGCCGCCGGCGGCGATCGTCAGGCTGTCGGTGGACAGGGTGAGCGTGCCGTCGGCCGCGGGGTCGCCGTTGTCGTCGGTGAGGGTGGCCGCCAACCGCAGGGTGACCGCGGCGCCGGTGTGGTTGGCGTAGGTCAGCGTCCGCGTCGGGTGCATGGTGCGCTCGTCGTACGGCCGGGCGAAGTAGCCCAGGCTGAGCAGACCGCTGTCCACGCCGACCTGCTGGCCGGTGGCGCGGTCCACGTCCAGCCGGCCGGCGCCCACCCGGTAGACGTCATATCCGGCAAGCGGGGTGGCGGTGGAGGTCACTGCGGCGCGCAGTTCGTCCGGTCCCCACCCGGGGTGCTGCTGGAGCAGCAGCGCCGCCGCGCCCGCCACATGCGGGGTCGCCATCGACGTGCCCGTCATCGAGGTGTACGGGGAATCTCCCCAGCCGGTGCCGGACGCCCGGGCGGCGGTGACGGTGACGCCTGGCGCGGTGATGTCCGGCTTGACGTACCCGTCACCCATCAGGCCGTTGCGCGAGCCCGACCACAGGAAGTCGCGGCCGTTGACCGCGCCCACCGTCAGGGCGTCGCGGGCCGAGCCGGGCGAGGTGACGTCCTTGGTTCCGGGTTGGCTGAACGAGGAGTTGCCGGCCGCCACCACGAAGAGCGTGCGGTACTGCTCGGACAGCGCATCCAGGGACAGGCTCAATGGATCGTCGCCCTGGGTGACGGGGCCGCCCAGGCTCATCGAGACCACGTCGGCACCGTGCGAGGCCGCCCATTGCATGCCGGCGATCACCCAGGACTCGCGCCCGGATCCGTCCGGACCGAGCACCTTGCCGACCATCAGCGTGGCCGCCGGCGCGACCCCTCGGTACTCCCCGCCGGAGGCCGCGCCGGTCCCCGCCGCCACCGACGCCACGAAGGTGCCGTGGCCGGCCCGGTCGATGATGTCGCCGCTGCCGGTGAAGTCCTGGCCGGACGCCAGCCGGCCGGCCAGGTCGGGGTGGGTGGCGTCGATGCCGGTGTCCAGCACCGCGATCGTCACGCCGGCCCCGTCCAGGCCCCGGGCCCAGGCGGCGGGGGCGCCGATCTGCTGCATGTTCTGGCTGACCGGCGTGGTCCCGTCCGCGGCCTTCCCGGCGGCCGGGCCCGGGGCCGGTACGGGCGTTTGCTCGGCCGCCGCTGGGGTGGTGGAGCCGGCCGCCAACGGTGCCGCGGAGGATGCTTGTCCGTGCACCTGGGCGTCCAGCCAGACGGTGTCCATCCGGCCGGCGAGTTCCGGTGCCAGGCCGGGGGTTCGGCCGGAGCCGGGGGTGGAGCCGGCGTCGATGGCGGCCCAGAAGTCGTCGGCGCGGGACTTCTCGGCGCTCACCGCCAGCCCGCCGATGCTGGGCAGCACCAGGTTCCGGGTCGATCCGGGCGGCGCGGACGCGGCCGCCAGACCCGACCCGCCGCCGCGGTAGGTGATGATCAGCGGCAGCGTCCGGCTGTGCCGGTCGTCGTAGCCCTGTCGCACCAGACCGCTGACGTTGAACAACTGCTCATCCAGCCGGCCGGACGCGATCAAGGCCCACGCCGCCGCCGGTTCGGCGTACAGGTCGCCGCCCCGGGTGAACATGTGGATCCCGCCCCGGGGGTCCGCCGCCCGCACCACGCTGCCGCGCTGCCGGCCCGCGGCATCGGTGTCCAGCCGGATCACGTCACCGGTGATCAGCGTGACGGTGCTGGAGTCGGCGGGACGGCTGGACGGCGGCCCCGCGACCGGGCCGGCGGGATCCACCGCTGCCGCTGTCGATCCGGTGACGGGGCCGGACGCCGGTGACGATGGGGTGGCCGCTGCCGTGCCGGACAGTGTGGCCGCCACGGTGGCCGCCGCGAGGGCGCCCAGCAGTCGCCGGAATCGATGCATGCCTGTCCCCGTCCTCGATCAACATCAGGTGCGCGGAGAACGCTACGGAGCACGCGATCCGGCGGGCAATGACCACGCCGTGACCGACTCCTGCCATGACCAGTACCTGCCATCGGCAGCCCGGCGGTTGCCGACCGCTACAGCAGGCCGCGCCGCGCAGCCTGCACGCCGGCCTGGAATCGGGTCCGGGCGCCGAGCGAGTCCAGCAGGCCGGACATCCGCCGCCCCAGGGTGCGGATGCTGATCTGCAGTTCGCGGGCGATCGCCTCGTCCTTCAGTCCCGTGCCGAGCAGTGCGATCAGCTCCGTGTCGACCGGGTCGTCGGCCGGCGCGTCGGGCGACCACCGGGGCAGCGGGGAGGCCTGCCGCCACAGCAGCTCGAACAATCGGCCCAGCGCGGCGACCACCATCGGCGCGTGCAACACCACCGCGGAATCGACCGCATCCTGCGAGGACAGCGGCAGCATCGCGGTGCTGTCGTCGGCGACCACCAGCTTCATCGGGACGGCGGGATGCACCCGGGCCTGTTCGCCGCGGCCCAGCGCCTGCATCGCCTCCTCGAAGGCGCCGGGCAGTTCGAACGCCTCCGGGGCGTAGATGCCGCGCACCGTCACCCCGCGGTCCAGCGCATCGGTCTCCGAGACGTTCTCCTCCGATACCGCCTGCACGTACGGCGGA
>DASSTH010000195.1:0-14061 GCA_035708025.1 Nakamurella sp.
CCGCTGTGCGCCGAGTTGACCGCGCGGGGCATCGCGGTGCGGCACCTGCCCCTGCCGGTGATCCGCCGCGCGTACCTCAATCCCCGTGGGGTGCTGTCTCTGATCGGCCGGACCGTGGCGGTGCTCCGGGCGCTGCGCGCAGCGCGGCCGACGGTACTCTACTGCGCCACCAGTGCCGTCCTGCTCACCGCGCCGATCGGCCGGATGCTGCGCGTGCCGCGGGTCGTCGTGCACCTGCAGGAGATCTGGTCGCGGTCCGACCGAATGGTGCTGGGTGCGCTCGCCGGTTGCTGCCATCGGCTGGTGGCGATCTCCTCGGCGGCGGCGGATTCGCTGCCGGGCAGGGTGCGCGGGTCGGCGATCGTGGTGCCGAACGCCACGCCGGAACCGGGACGGGTGGTTCCGCTGCAGGGCCGGTCCGGACCGCTCACCTTCCTGGTCGCCAGCCGGTGGAACGCCTGGAAGGGGCATCGGACGCTGCTGACGGCGTGGAGCCGGGCCGGCGCTCCCGGCCGGCTGCTGGTGTTGGGCGGACCTCCACCCAGCGGCTCGGCGGTCGACGTCCCTGAGCTGGTGCGCGCCCTCGACCTGTCGGCGACCGTGCAGATCGTCGGCGAAGTACCCGATCCGGAACGCTATGTGGAGCGCGCGGACGTCGTCCTGATGCCGTCCGACCAGCCCGAACCGTTCGGTCTGGTGGCCATCGAGGCCCTCGCCCGCGGCCGGCCGGTGATCGCCTCGGACGGCGGTGGTCTGCGGGAGATCATCACCGACGGGCAGGATGGCTGGCTGTTCCCGCCGGGCGACGCGGGTGCGTTGGCGTCGCTGTTGGCCTCGCTGGACCGGAATCGGGTCAACGCCGCCGCGCAGGTGGCGCTGCGCTCCTACCGGGAGCGGTATCGGCCGGAACGGTTCGGCGCGGACTGGCGGAGCGCCGTGCTGTCCGGTGTGCCGTCACGCTGACGTCCGCCAGGCGGGTCAGCCGGCCGCCGAATCCGGATCGTCGCCGGCCTCGGCCGCCAGGTCCGGGTCCGGGTCGGGACCGGCCTGGAGCCGGTGATGGGCGGCCTGCAGCTTCAGCATGTTCCAGCCGACCGGGCCGAGGATGACCAGGCCGGCGCCGATGATCCCGACCCAGGGCGGCGGCACGGTCAACAGCGTCAGACCGGTGAGGGTCAGCACCAGGGTGATTCCGCGCCTGATCACGGCCTGCGGGACGCGGGCGGCCAACCGCGCGCCCAGCAGAGTTCCCGGGCTGCCGCCCACCACCAGCGGGATGAGTACCGCCCAGGTGATCCCGGAGGTGATGACGTGGCCGATGGCGGCGGCCAGCACGAGCGGTATGGCCTGGGCGAGATCGGTGCCCACCATCCGGCGCGGACTCATCGCCGGGTAGAGCAGCAGCAGCGACACCATGATCAGGCTCCCCGACCCGACCGACGTCAGGCCGACCAGCGCTCCGCCGACGGCGCCGACCAGCACGGTGGGCACCGGTCGGACCTGGATGCCGCCGGCACCGATGGGCCGGGTGGGCCTGATCAAGTTGAGGTACATGCGGGCCAGGTAGGCGGCGGCGGCCAGCAGCAGGGTGGCGCCGATGGCCAGCTTCAGCCAATCCTCCTGTGCCTCCACGGGGGCGATCACCCGCAGCAGGAACGAAGCGCCGAGGGCGCAGGGCACCGAACCGACGATCAGCCACCCGACCAGCCGGATGTTCGGCGAGCCGCTGCGCAGGTGCACCGCCGCCCCGACGGACTTGTTCAACGCCGCGGCCACCAGGTCGTTCGCCACCGCCGCGGTCGGCGGTATGCCCAGGAAGATCAGAGCCGGGGTCATCAGCGCACCCCCGCCCATCCCGGTCAGCCCCACCACGATGCCGACGGCGAAGCTGACCACCAACACGCCGAGCGCGTCCGCGCTGAACAGCCCGGCGTCGGCCGCGAGCAGGTGCCCCGGGATCACAAGGCGCCGTCCGGCGCTCGGCGGACGGCAGCGGCATCACCGGTGGGGTAGGTGGTGACCATCGCAGCCGATTGTGGCAGTCCCCGGTCACCCTGGCGGGCGCTCGGCCGAGAAGCACCGGTGAGGGACGCTGCCCTGCGGTGCGCTCCGGTCAACCCTCGAACAGGCTGGTGACGGAGCCGTCCTCGAAGACCTCGTGGATGGCGCGGGCCAGCATCGGCGCGATGGACAGCACGGTCAGGCGATCGAACCGGTGATCCGCGGGGATCGGCAGCGTGTTGGTCAGCACCACCTCCGCCACCCCGCACTGCGACAGTCGCTCGGCGGCCGGATCGGAGAGCACCCCATGGGTCGCCGCGACCACCGCCTTCGCGGCACCGGCGGCGAGCACCTCACGGACCGCGCTGGCGATGGTGCCGCCGGTGTCGATCATGTCGTCCACGATCACACAGGTGCGACCGGCGACGTCGCCGACCACCCGGTTGGCGACCACCTCGTTCGGCTTCAGCGGGTCGCGCGTCTTGTGGATGAAGGCCAGCGGCGTACCGCCCAACCGGTCGGCCCACCGCTCGGCGGTGCGCACCCGCCCGGAGTCCGGAGACACCACGGTCAACCGCTCGTCACCGTACTGCTCCAGCACGTGCGCGGACAGCAGCGGCGCGGCCATCAGGTGGTCCACCGGCCCGTCGAAGAAACCCTGGATCTGGTCGGTGTGCAGATCCATGCACATCAACCGGTGCGCGCCCGCCGTCTTGAGCAGGTCGGCCACCAGTCGCGCCGAGATGGGCTCCCGGCCGCGGTGCTTCTTGTCCTGCCGGGCGTACGGGTAGAACGGCAGCACCACGGTGATGCGCTTGGCGGACGCCCGCTTCAGGGCGTCGATCATGATCAGCGTTTCCATCACCCAGGTGTTGATGCCGGCCCCGCAGCACTGGATGACGAACGCGTCCGAACCCCGGACGGACTCCTCGTAGCGCACGAAGATCTCGCCGTTAGCGAAGTCGTAGGCGGCCTGCGGGGTGACGGTGACGTTCAGGTACTTGCCGACCTCATCGGCCAAATCGGGGTAGGCCCGACCGGAGAACAGCATGAGGCTCTTGGAATTCGCCACTTGAAGCGAGCTCACGGCGTGGGCTGCCCTTCCTGCGCCGGCGTCTCGGCGTGCCGGTCGCTCGCCTGCTGGTCCGGCTGCTGGTGATCGTGCGCGCCGGCGGCGCGGGCGGCCGACTCGGACCTGCTCCCCGGCCGGCGGCGCAGTACCCAGCCGGGGGAGTTGTGCTGTCGGCCACGGGCCACCGCCAGGTCTCCCGGGTCCACCGCCTCGGTGACGGTGGAGCCGGCCGCCACATAGGCTCCGTCCGCCACGGTGACCGGTGCGACCAGCGTCACGTTGCTGCCGATGAAGGCGTGGTCGCCGATGGTGGTCGGTGATTTGTGCAGCCCGTCGTAGTTTGCGGTGATGACGCCGGCCCCGATGTTGCTGCCGCCGCCGATGGTGGCGTCGCCCAGATAGGCCAGGTGATGGGCCTTCACCCCCGGGCCGACGGTGGCGGCCTTGACCTCGACGAACGCCCCGATCTCGGCATCGTCGCAGATCACCGAGCCGGGCCGCAGGTGGGTGAAGGGTCCGACCGTCGCCCCGGCCCCGATGCGGGCGCCGTGGCAGTGCGAGCGGTGCACGCGTGCCCCGTCACCGACCTGACAGTCCACCAGTGTGGTGTCCGGCCCGATGCTGCAGCCGATGCCGATGGTGGTGCCGGCCTGCAGGTGGGTGCCGGGCAGGATCTCCGTGTCGGCCCCGATGGACACGTCGGCGTGCAGCCACGTGCTGGCGGGATCGTGCACCGTCACGCCGGCCAACTGGGCGGCGCGGACCAGCCGGTCGTTCAGGCGGCGGGCCATGGCGGCCAGCTGCACCCGGTCGTTGATGCCCTCGGTCTCCGCGGCGTCCACGGCCTGCACGGTCCCCACCGGGCGGCCGGCCTCCCGGGCGATCCGCACCACGTCGGTCAGGTACCGCTCGCCCTGTGCGTTGGCCGACGACAGCCGGCCCAGCGCCTCGGCCAGCAGGTCGCCGTCGAACGCATAGACCCCGGAGTTGATCTCTCGCACGGCGCGTACCGACTGGTCGGCGTCCCGGTGCTCCACGATCCCGGTGAGCCCGCCGTCGGAGTCCCGCACGATGCGTCCGTAACCGGTCGGGTCGTCGACCACGGCGGTGAGCACCGTCACCGCGTTGCCCGCCCTGCCGTGCTCCGCGGCCAGTCCCAGCAGGGTCTCGGTACGCAACAGCGGAACGTCGCCATAGGTCACGATCACGGTGCCCTCGAGACGACCCATCGTCTGCAGGGCACACGCCACGGCGTGGCCGGTGCCGAGCTGTTGGGACTGCACGGACGGGATGACCGGGGGCAGGTCGGTGACGCCGGCCAAGTAGCCCTCCACCTGCTCGCGGCCGTGCCCGATCACCGCGATCACATGCTCCGGCGACACCCCCGCCGCTGTCCGAAGGGCGTGCCAGAGCAGCGGGCGACCGGCCAGTTCGTGCAGCACTTTGGGCTTGCCCGAGCGCATCCGGGTGCCCTGGCCGGCGGCGAGCACGATGACCGCGGTGACCGGGGGCGGGGTGCTTACTTCGGTGGCGTTCACGTCGGCGTAGGCGCTCTCTCCCGCATACTGCGGCCGGGGGTTCCGGCTCTGCGTCCGCCGAACCCTCTGCGATGGGTACGCACAGAACCGTACCCCCATGGATCGCGGCCCACCCAGACCCGGCGGTCCCCGCGGTCGGCGACCCAGGGCGGCCGGCTGCATGTGATCTTGGCCACTTTGACGGTTACTCATCCTGCCCTATGGGAAACGCGTCCTTTCGCCCGCACGCCTCGCTCGCATGGCGTATGCCGAGGCGCCGCTCGGGTGCGGTGCGTGATGGCCGGCTCCGAATGGCCTGATGCCTCGGTGCTCTTCTCCGTGAACCGATCACGTACGGGCATGATCCAGAACGGAAAATAGCCCGGAAAGCCCTCGACGCGCAGATCCGCCCGACTAGGCGCCGACTGCTTGTTCGGGCTAGCGTTTCGCCGGCAGCAATTCGTTCAACCGAAGTCGGGGACGGGATCTGCAGTCCGTGAACTGAACAGGGTGGCGGGCGGCGATCCCTCACGTGCCGACGAACGTGGAGGTAGGAGTGAGGACTCGCGGTGGCGGGCACAATGCGAGAACAGGATTGAGGGGCGCATATCTGATAGCAGCAATAGTTTCTTTACTGTTGGTCAGCATCGGAAGCGGAATATTCGCCGACCGATCCCAACAGGAAAGTAAGGCCGACCGCAGTTCGCACCCCGTCCCGGGCGCCCGAGAATTCACGAAATCAACCGATCGGTCGACGTCCGCCGCGGCGGGCCAAGGCCCGGGATCGGTGGATGCCGACAGGCTGTCCGGCTACTCGCCGGAAGTACTCGCGCTGCCGACGGACGATCACATTGAGCCCGCTGCCGGCGCGGTGTCGGTGCAGAAGCGGACCGCCAAGCCGATTCCACCGGGGAGGCTGAAGAAACCGACCACCTCGCCGACGACCACGACCCCGACGACATCCACGTCATCGACCGCGACCACCACGTCGCCGAAACCGACCACCAGTACTACGTCGTCGGAGCCGACGACCAGTTCGAGCACGTCGAAGGCGACCACCAGCACGTCGACGACGTCGAGGTCGAGCACCACGACGAAGTCGTCCACCAGCACCACATCGAAGGCCTCGACCTCGACCACGTCGCCCAAGCCGACCACCAGCTCGAGCACGCCGAAGCCGACCACCAGCTCAAGCACGCCGAAGCCGACGACGACCACGACCACCTCGAAGCCGGCAGTGAGTACCGTGATCTTCGCGAACTTCGATGATCAACCCCTCGGGGCGGTCGACCCGAACAGATTCGCCGCGGCGATGGGTGGCGGGGTGAGCACCTGGGCGCCGAACTATGACGACATGTCGATCGTGGGCGACGGATCGGGCGGCCGCGCCGTCCGAACGACCCTGAAGGCGGGTACCACGCTCAGCTTGCCGTCCGGACAGAATGGCGCAGTATTGCCGATCGAATTGCCGGGAACGTACGACAAGGCGTGCGTGTCATATCGCGTGCGATTTGACAGCCAATTCGACTGGTCGCTCGGTGGAAAACTGCCCGGCCTGCTCGGTGTCGCCCCCGGCGTACCGCCCAGCGCACCGGCGGGGGGGCATCCGACCTCCGACGGCTGGTCCGGACGGATCATGTGGGTCGGGCCGGAAGCATACAGTTGGGCGGGCTCGACCAATATGGCCATCAGTTATATGTATCACCCAGGACAATCGTCCATCTACGGTGACAACATTCGCTGGAACACGGCATTCCAACGGGGTGTCTGGCACCAGGTCAAACAGTGCTACACCATGAATACGATCGGTCGCAGTGACGGTGTGCTGCAGGCCTGGATCGATGGGTCGCTGGTGGTGGACCTGCACAACTTCGTCTACCGCACCAACACCGACGTCCACATCAACTACTTGGAGTGGGACGTCTTCCGCGGTGGCGGCACCCTCGACTGGGCTGGTTCCCGCACCGGCTACATCGACATCGACAACATGCTGGTCACTCGAGGCTGATTCCCGGCCGGAAGACCATCGGGGCCCCGTCCCGGCAACCGCGTGTGCCGGTACGGGGCCCCGCTGTATCGTCGACAGCGCCGCCCGAGGAGGTGCGCCCATGGCGCTGCACGACGAGCGGGGTGCACCGTGGACGCGCCACTGGTAGCCGCGCAGGGCTCCGGGATCGCCTGGGCCGGTTGCTGCCCTGCGGTGTCCGGGCCCGTACCCTCCCGCCGCACCCGTCGCCCAGCGCCCGAGGCGACGGCGCCCCATCGTTCCGGTCGCTAGCCGGCCATGTCCCCGGGAACCACGCGCAGGCGGCGCTGGCGCCGGGCCACGCTCCTGACATATGGGATCCTCTTAGGTGCGTTTCCGCTGGTCACCAGCGCTGCGGTACTGCCGGCCACCGGCGTCCCGCTCGTCGTGGTGCTGTCTGCGGACTTCGATGCGGAAGCCCTGGGACCGGTCGAGCCCGAGGACTTCGTCACCGAACTGGGGCCTACCAGCCTGTGGGCACCCAACTTCTCGGACATGACCATCGCCAACGACACGCGTGGCTCGGGGCGGGTCCTCCGGGTGCACCTGGAGGCGGGCACCATCCGAGGCGCTCCCGCGGGTAACCACGGCGTGGCCCTGGACATCCGCCTGCCCGGCGATTTCGGCAAGGCCTGCATCTCGTATGACGTGCGGTTCGACCCGGACTTCGACTGGTCACTGGGCGGCAAGCTGCCGGGCCTGCTCGGGGTGGCACCCGGTGTCAGCCCCTCGGCCCCGGCCGGGGGTCATCCCACCTCGGCGGGCTGGTCGGGACGGGTCATGTGGGTGGGTCCGAAGGCCTACAGCTGGGCCGGCCCGTCCAACATGATCGTCAGCTACCTGTACCACCCCGGTCAGCGCTCCGCCTACGGCGACAACCTCAGGTGGGGGTGGGGATTCGGGGCCGGCCGATGGCACACGGTGCAGCAGTGCTATTCCATGAATACCGTTGGCAGGGACGATGGCGTGCTCCGGGCATGGTTGGACGGCCGCCTGGTCCTGGAGGATAGGGCCGTGCGATATCGCACCAGTGATGATGTCCGGATCAATTATCTGGCTTGGGATGTATTTCGTGGCGGTAGCACGCTGCAGTGGGCGGGATCGCGCGACGATTACATCGATATCGACAATGTGGTGATCACCGGCGGCTAAGGCAAGAGGGTGCGGCGGTGCCATTCGGAGCAATGCGGGTTGCCCACCCCGGAACCCAGGGTCGGGTGTTCCTGCCGACGGGGGTGGATTTGGGAGGTTCGTCACGCGACCTCGCTCGCGACGGTGCGAGGGATCATTCCAGCCGGTGGCCGCGAATGCCGCGGCTGGAACACTGCATCCCCCGGGGCCCTCATCGTCACCGCTCCGCCGCCAGGATTCGAACCTGGACCATTGGAACCAAAATCCAAGGTGCTGCCGTTACACCACGGCGGACCGCAACCGCTGCATTCTCCCATGCCGCTCGCCTCGCCCCGGTTCCCTCCGGGTCCGCGGAGAGCAGTGTCCGGGCCGCGCCGCCCGTTGATCCCGGGTTGCGGCGCGGGTGAGCGTGCCCTAACTTCACGTCCGGGGGGATCCCGAAGTCCTGATCCGGGTACCTTCGCGGTGGTGGGGCCGGGCGCCCGCGCTTCTCACCACGTCACAGTCCGCCATGTCGAGAGGGCAGCATGACCCCACCGCAGTCCGTCACCGCACCCGTCAGTTCGGCCGCGCCGGCCAGCGCTCCCGGCGGCGCCGGGGCGCCGGAACGTGAGGCGGCCCGCACGCCGGACGCTGCCGGGCCCAAGCCGATCATCGACGGCCGGCGTGGCATCGGTGCCCAGGTGGCGGTCTACGCGTTCGCTCTCGTCCCGCTCGTCGCCCTGGTGGTGGCCATCCCGTTCGCCTGGGGCTGGGGTCTGGGCTGGGTCGACGTGGTCATTGCGGTGTTCTTCTACTACCTGTCGGGTATGGGGGTCACCGTCGGGTTCCACCGCTACTTCACCCACGGCTCCTACAAGGCCAAGACACCGCTGCGCAAGTTCCTGGCCATCGCCGGGCAGTTGGCGGTGCAGGGTCCGGTGATCATCTGGGTGGCCGACCACCGCAGGCACCACGCCTTCTCCGACCGAGAGGGCGACCCGCACTCGCCGTGGACCTTCGGCACCTCCATCCCGGCGCTGGCGCGTGGGTTCTGGCATGCGCACATGGGCTGGCTGTTCAACCGCGACAACACCAACCAGCAGCGCTTCGCCCCCGACCTGCTGGCGGACAAGTCGATCGTGCGCATCGACAAGTACTTCTGGGTGTGGACGATCGTCTCGCTGGTCGCCCCGGGGGTGCTCGGGGGGCTGGTGACCTGGTCCTGGCACGGCGCGCTGACGGCGCTCTTCTGGGGCGGACTGGTCCGGGTCGCGGTGCTGCACCACATCACCTGGTCGGTCAACTCGATCTGCCACATGATCGGCGAGCGGCCGTTCTCGGCGCGCGACAAGTCCGCGAACTTCTGGCCCCTGGCGATCCTGAGCTTCGGCGAGTCCTGGCACAACCTGCACCACGCGGATCCGACCTGCGCGCGGCACGGCGTGCTGCGCGGTCAGCTGGACACCTCCGCCCGGGCGATCTGGATCTTCGAGAAGCTGGGCTGGGTGTACAACGTGCGCTGGCCATCGGCCCAGCGGCTCGCCCGGATCCAGGCGACCGCCGGCGAGATGGGGCACTGAGTCCGATACCGCTCAAGGTCCGATACCGCTCAAGGTCCGCTACCGCGCAAGCCCGGAGGGCCGACACCGACTGCCGGAGGGCCGCATCGGCGGTCAGTCCAGGTAGTTCTCCACCGTCGATGCGTCACGCACGCTGGCTGCGTCCGGATCGCCGCCGAATTCTCGCGCGGCCCGGCGTTGCCGCAGCAGGTCCCAGCACTGGTCGAGTTGGGTCTCGATCCTGGCCAGTCGGTCATGCTCCTCGCCGGTGGTGATCTCGGACCGGCTCAGCGAGCGTCGCAGCGCGTGCTCCTGGGCGATGAGGTCACCGATCCGGGTTTGGATGTCGCGGTCCTCGCTCATGCCAGGAACTATGCCACCGGGACGCGGGATCCGACTGTCGCCGCCGGCGTTGTGCGGCGGGCGTAGTCTCGATCCGGTACACCCCCTGTCGAACCGGCCGGGGGTTCGTTGGCGTGCGGCCGCACCAGTTCGGGCCCCGCGCCGGCATGGGTACGACCGAGGGAGCAGACGGGTGACGCAGGCAGCACATGCAGCGACGGTGACGGGGAGCCGGGCACCGCTGATGGGCCTACTGACCGCCGCGCTGCACGACCCGCTGCTCGCCGCGGTGGTCTCCGCCGCCGGCCGGCCCGCCAACCGCGTCACTGGCCCGGTCGGCCTTCGTCCGTTCGTCACGGCGGCGCTGGCCTCGCCGCAGGACGGCGGGGCCGGGGTTCCGGTGTGCCTGGTCACCGCGACCGGCCGGGAGGCCGATGTGGCGGCCGCCGGGGTCGCCGACCTGATCGGTGGCGAGCACGTCGAGGTCTTCCCGTCCTGGGAGACGCTGCCGCACGAGCGACTGTCCCCGCGGGCGGACACCGTGGGCCGGCGGCTGGCGGTGCTGCGCCGGCTGGCCCATCCGGAGGAGCACCCGGCGGGCGCGCCGGCGGTGATCGTCACCACGGTGCGTTCCCTGATCCAGCCGATGGCTCCCGACCTCGGCGAGCTGGAGCCGGTGCGGCTCGGCCTTGGTGACGTCGTCGACCTGGCCGCCGTGGTCTCCCGGCTGGTGGATCTGGCCTACACCCGGGTGGACCTGGTGGAGAAGCGGGGCGAGATCGCCGTGCGCGGCGGCATCCTCGACGTGTTCTCGCCGACCGCCGCGCACCCGGTGCGGGTGGAGTTCGACGGTGACGAGATCGTCGACATGCGCACCTTCGCCGTTGCCGACCAGCGGTCCATCGACCCGGTGGCGGGCCTGGTCGCGCCGCCGTGCCGGGAGATCCTGCTCACCGACGAGGTGCGGGAGCGGGCGGCTCGGCTGTCCACCGCGGCAACCGGCGATCCGACGCTGGCCGAGATGATCGGCAAGATCGCCGCGGGCATCGGCGTGGAGGGCATGGAGTCGCTGATCCCGGCGTTGCTACCGGGTCGGCTGGTGATGCTGTCGGAACTCTTGCCGGACGGGACCCACCTGGTGCTGGCAGACCCCGAGCGGATCCGCACCCGCGCCGAGGACCTGGTCCGGACCGGTGCGGAGTTCCTGGCCGCCTCCTGGATGGCAGCAGCCGCCGGTGGCCAGGCGCCGATCGATCTGGGGGAGTCGGCATACCGGGATCTGGGCGAGACCCTGGACGCCGTCGAGGATCGCGGCCTGCCGCTGTGGCGGATCGCGCCGTTCGCGGGTGATGCCGCCATCGCCGGCGCCGCAGCGGAGAGCGGGGTGGCCGAGCCGGGCAGTGCCGAGACGAACGGGCAGCCGACCGGCCCGCAGGTGCCCGCCGTGGTCGCCGCTCCCAGCTACCGGGGAGACATCTCGCGCGCCGTCGAGGACACCCGGGAACGGATCTCCACCGGAGGCACCACGGTGGTGGTCGTGGTGGGTCCGGGCACCGCCGCCCGTGCCGCGGAACTGCTGCAGCAGGCCGATGTCGGCGCGGTGCTCGCCGAGGCCGGGCTGACCGACGAGCCGCGCCCGGACGTCGTCACCGTCACCTGTGGTCACCTGGAGGACGGCATCGTGCTGTCGGCCTCCAACCTGGCGGTGATCACCGAGGCCGACCTGACCGGAAACCGGGGCGGGGCGCCGGAGACCGCCACCCGGCTGCCGGGCAGGCGGCGCAACGCGATCGATCCGGCCACCTTGCAGCCCGGGGACTTCGTGGTGCACGCCCAGCACGGC
Source organism: Nakamurella sp. (assembly GCA_035708025.1). Lineage (GTDB taxonomy): Bacteria > Actinomycetota > Actinomycetes > Mycobacteriales > Nakamurellaceae > Nakamurella. The sequence continues at coordinate 11,474 of DASSTH010000195.1, forward strand.
ATCGGCAAGTTCCTGCAGATGGCCCAGCGCACCAGCGGCGGCGCGGTCCGCGACTACCTGGTGGTGGAGTACGCGCCCAGCAAGCGGGGTCAGCCAGGGGACCGGCTGTACGTGCCCACCGATGCGCTGGACCAGCTGTCCCGGTACGTCGGCGGCGAGGTGCCCGCGCTCAACAAGCTGGGCGGCTCCGACTGGGCGAAGACCAAGGGCCGGGCGCGCAAGGCGGTCCGGCAGATCGCGGCGAAGCTCGTCCAGCTGTACGCGGCGCGCGCCGCCGCGCCCGGGCACGCCTTCGCCCCCGACACGCCATGGCAGCGCGAGCTGGAGGATGCGTTCCCGTTCACCGAGACGCCGGACCAGGCCACGGCGATCGACGAAGTGAAGGCCGACATGGAGCGACCGGTGCCGATGGACCGGATCGTCTCCGGGGACGTGGGATACGGCAAGACGGAGATCGCCGTGCGCGCCGCGTTCAAGGCGGTGCAGGACGGCAAGCAGGTGGTGGTGCTGGTGCCGACCACGCTGCTGGCCCAGCAGCACCTGGCCACCTTCTCGTCCCGGATGGCCGCGTTCCCGGTGGTGGTGCGCGGGCTGTCCCGGTTCACCGATGACGCCCAGGCCGCCGAGACGATCCGTGGACTGGCCGACGGCACGGTGGATGTGGTGATAGGCACCCATCGGCTGCTGCAGCCGAACATCCGATACCACGATCTCGGCCTGGTGATCGTCGACGAGGAGCAGCGGTTCGGGGTCGAGCACAAGGAGCACATCACCGCGCTGCGCGCGAATGTCGACATGCTCACCATGTCGGCCACCCCGATCCCGCGCACCCTGGAGATGAGCCTGGCTGGCATCCGCGAGATGTCCACCATCACCACGCCGCCGGAGGATCGGCACCCCATCCTGACCTACGTCGGCGCCTACGACGACCGGCTGGTGGCCGCGGCCATCAGGCGCGAACTGCTGCGCGAGGGGCAGGCGTTCTTCGTGCACAACAGGGTCTCGGACATCGAAGCTGTGACCCGGCGGCTGCGCGAAGCCGTGCCCGAGGCCCGGATCGCGGTGGCGCATGGGCAGATGAACGAACACACCCTGGAAAAGGTGATCAACGGCTTCTGGGACCGGGAGTTCGACGTCCTGGTGTGCACCACCATCGTCGAGACCGGCCTGGACATCTCCAACGCCAACACCCTCATCGTCGACCATTCCGAGATCCTGGGACTGTCGCAGATGCACCAGTTGCGGGGCCGGGTCGGGCGCGGCCGGGAGCGCGGGTACGCCTATTTCCTGTACCCGCCGGACCACGCGTTGACCGAGACGGCGCACGACCGGCTGGCCACCATCGCCCAGAACGCCGCCCTGGGCGCGGGTCTGGCGGTGGCGATGAAGGACCTGGAGATCCGTGGGGCCGGCTCCATCCTGGGCGCCGAACAGTCCGGTCACATCGCGGGCGTGGGATTCGACCTGTACGTGCGGCTGGTGGGCGAGGCGGTGACGGCGTTCAAGAAGGCGGCCGGCGAAGCCGCGGGCGATGTGGCCGAGGAGGAGCCGGCCGACGTCCGGATCGAACTGCCGGTCGACGCCAACATCCCGCACGAGTACATCGATTCCGAACGGCTGCGGCTGGACGCGTACCGGCGGATCGCCGCCGCCCGGGACGCCGACGAGCTCGAGGCGGTGCGGGCGGAACTGGTGGACCGGTACGGACCCACCGGGTCCGAGGTGGACAACCTGTTGGCTGTGGCCTCCCTCCGGCACGCCTGCCAGGCCCTCGGGGTTACAGAGGTGACGCTGGGCCAGAACGGACTGCGATTCGTCGGGGTGGATCTGCCCGAGTCGGCGCAGCTTCGCATGGCGCGGCTGTACAAGGGATCGGTGTACCGGCCGGCCTCCCGCTCCCTGACCCTGCGGCCGCCGGCCGAAGCGGATCGCCTGGGCGCGGCGACCCTGCGGGACGCACAGTTGCTGGCGTTCTGCCGCGGGGTGTTGGACGCGATGGCGCCATCGATGGGATCCGTTGCGTCATAACGGCTTGTCGCAGGCCGCCGCGGCTCTGGGCGCGATTGCGCCAACCGGAGGCGCCGGTATACCCATCCGCCGCGTCAGATTGGGCAATTGACTCCCATTGCGGAGTTGACGCGCCCCCCGATGACAAGGGCGAATCGGTCGCATCGCCGCTAACGTAGCGAAGCGCGCAACTTGGTACCGCCGAATGGATGGTGCTGTCAAGCAATCGGGCAAACTACGGTGCCTCATGGTTACTCGGCGCTATACCATCCCAGCCAAGGCCACCCGATCGAGTGGTAACCCGACCGAGCGATCACTGGGCGTCACCACGCCCCGTGCGGAGGTGCTCCGATGCGAAGCCGACTCGCCCTGCTGGTCCTGGCGTCCGCCGGGCTGACCTTCGGGGTGCCGGCGGCGATGACGGGAGCCGGAGCGCAGGCGGACGGTGCGGTTCTGGCGTCGGCGCGGCCGGCGGCCGTGACGGCGGTCGCGGGATTTCCTCTGGGCGTTGCGATCTGGCTGTCGGTGGGTCTGTTGAGCCTGATCCTGGGAGCGATCGTGGCGGGATATTCGCGACGGCC
>DASSTH010000196.1:0-11846 GCA_035708025.1 Nakamurella sp.
GTACATGGAGGCGATGCCCACGGCGGGCTACCTGCAGGACAGCTGGCCGAGCGATTCCAACGCGTTGTACGTGAGCAAGCACAACCCGTTCGACCTGTACACCGACATCCACAACAATCCGGCCGTCGCGAAGAACGTCAAGCCGTATACCGCGATGGCCGCCGACCTGAACGGCCGGCACGCGCCGCGATACGTCTGGATCAGTCCCGACGAGTGCCACAACATGCACAGCGGCATCTACACCGCGGTCGCCGGCTTCCCCGACACCCCGTGCCCCTACCCGGACACCATGGGCGACGCCGTCGACGAGCACTCCAAGACGGCGGCGGACGACTTCCTGAAGGACGCCGTCACCACGATCGTGCACAGCAAGGCGTGGACCGGCAACAGCGTCATCTTCATCACCGCGGACGAGAACGACTACGACGGTGACAGCCCGGACAACGGGTTCTACCTGTCCAACATGGGCTGCTGCGACTCGCCGGTGCTGCCGGCCGGGGATCCGCAGGTCAGCCCGGACTGGCCGGGCGGCCTGTACGGCGGCGGCCTGGTGCCGATGGTGGTCATCAGCCGGCACGGACCGCGGCACGTCACGGACGACACCGCCTACAACCACTACTCGATGCTGCTGACCATCGAGGAGGGCCTGGGACTCGGCAAACTCGGCTTCACCAGCGACGCCGCCCAGGTGAAGCCGATGTGGTCGCTGATCGACGGGCAGCACGGGCACCGCTGAGTCCCGTCCGGGTTCGCGTTGACTGAACCGCGTGCCGCGCCAATAGGGCATTTTCCGCGGCGCGCGGTGCAGTCGACGCGAAGGAGCACGGGCACGGGAACCTGACCCCGCTCATGGCAGAGCCGATCACCACAGGGCCCCCACTCTCGGTGACTGAACCGCTCGCCGGGTGAACCGGACAATTTCTGCAGCGAGCGGTGCAGTGAACGGGAAGGGCCGCACGGACGGGGCAATTTCTGCGGCGCGCGGTGCAGTCAACGCGCAGCGGCCCGCACGGACGGGGCAAATTCTGCGGCGCGCGGTGCGGTCAACGCGCAGGGCGCTTACCTCCGGCGGCGCCAGCGTTGCCAGAGCGCGCCGGACAGCACGCCGAGCCCGAACACGGTGGCGGTCCGGCGGCGGTCCGGCTCGGCGCGCACCACCACCGGAACCGGCGCACGCGGCACTGCCCCGTCACCGCCCGGACCGCCATCCGCGAGGTCGCGCACCCCGTTCGTCCCGTCACCGCCGGCGCCCGATGGCCGCCCGCCGGACTCCGCCTCCCCGACCGGGCGCCCGGCGGTCCGCGACGTCGACGCCCCCTGAGGAGTGCCGGTGGCCAGCCAGGCCGCCACGAACAGGAAGATCCGCGCCACCAGGTTGAAGAAGAACAACAGGCCGATCACCGAACCGAACACCGCACCGGACGGCGAGGTGGAGATCCTGGACACCAGCAGGGTCAGACCCGCCTTGAGCACTTCGAAGCACACCGCCATCGCCAGCGACCCGATCAGCAGCGTCCGTCCATGGGCGCGATAGGCCTTGTACGGCAGGATGGTGTAGATCCAGGCGAAGATCAGCACGTCCGCGAGGATGGCGACCACGATGGGGCCGACGGTCAGTGCCGGCCGCAGCCAGGCGAACTGCTCCAGGCCGAGCCAGCCGACCACCAGGTCCTGTGCCGACGAGCCGATCGCGGTGAGGGTGAAGGACACCAGCACCGCCACCGCCAGTCCCAGCAACGAGATCAGGTCGGACAGCCGGTCCATCCAGTAGTTCTGCCGGGCCTCCGTGGCGCGCTCCCACTGGGGGCGCCACTGCGCCTGCACCGCGTCTCGGACGTTGCCCATCCAACTCAGCCCGGAGTAGGCCGCCACCAGCAGCCCGATGATCCCGACGGTGAGCCGCTGTTGCACCGCCTGGTCGATGATGCCGCCGACCGAGTCCGCGAGCTTTCCCGGGACGAACGCCGTCACCTGAACCTTGAGCTCGCCCACCAGGTCCGGGCGGAAAGACAGGAAGAATCCCGCCGCGGAGAAGGCCACCATCAGGATGGGCACCAGGGACAGGAAGGAGAAGTAGGTGATGGCGGCCGCGAACTGGTTGCCCATCCGGTCGCCGAACCGCTCGCCGGCCCGGACCAGATGCGCGACGCCCGGCCGGGCGGACAGCCGCCGCCACACCGCCTTGCCCCAGGTGATCCGGCGGTTCCACCACACCGGCAGCGCCCGGCGCCATCCCGCCGGCCGGTGCGTGCCGGTCCTGCGGTCGCTGGTCGCGGTCCCCATCCGGATGCCCCTGCCGGTGACCGATCAGCCCGCCGCGGGCAGGAACCCCATGCGGTCGTACACCGCCCGCACCGTGCGGTCCGCGACCTCGGACGCCCTGCCCGCGCCGTCCGCGAGCAGTCGGTCCAACTCGGCCGGGTCCGCCAGCAGGTCCGCCACCCGCTGCTGCAGCGGGGTGACGAAGTCGGCGAAGGCGTCCGCCAGGTCGCCCTTCAACTGGCCGTATCCCTTGTCCTGGTAGGCGTTCTCCAGCTGCGGGATCGCCGTCTCGGTCAGCACCGACAGCAGGGTGAGCAGGTTGGACACCCCGGGCTTGGCGTCCGGGTCGTAGCGGATCTCCCGGCCGGTGTCCGTCACCGCGGAGCGGATCTTCTTCACCGACTGTGTGACGTCGGCCAGCAGGTCCAGCGAGCCGCCCGGCGAGGACTTGCTCATCTTCACCGTGGGCTCGGTCAGGTCGTAGATCTTCGCGGTCTGCTTGAGGATGAACGGCTCCGGCACGGTCAGGGTGTCGCCGAACCGGGCGTTGAACCGCTGGGCCAGGTTCCTGGTGAGCTCCAGGTGCTGGCGCTGGTCCTCCCCCACCGGGACGGCGTCGGCCTGATAGGCCAGGATGTCCGCGGCCATCAGCACCGGGTAGGTGAACAGCCCCACGCTGGTGCGGTCGGCGCCGCTGCGCTGCGACTTGTCCTTGAACTGGGTCATCCGGCTGGCCTCGCCGAAGCCGGTCAGGCACTCCAGCACCCAGCTCAGCTGCAGGTGCGCCGGCACGTGCGACTGCACGAACAGCACCGATCGCTGCGGGTCCACGCCCAATGCCAACAACTGTGCCGCGGCGATCCGGGTGCGCGCCCGCAACAGCTCCGGCTCCTGGTCCACCGTGATGGCGTGCAGGTCGACGACCGAGTAGAAGGTCTGGTGGGTGTCCTGCATGGCCACCCACTGCCGCAGCGCGCCGAGGTAGTTGCCGATGTGGAAGGAATCGGCGGTGGGCTGGATGCCGGACAGCACCCGGGGACGGGAGGCGGCACCGGCGGCGGTGACGGGGCCGGCGGCGGTGACGGGGCCTGCGGCGGTGACGGGATCGACGGACATGCCCCCGATCCTTTCATCGCCCGCGCCACTGCCCCAGCAGCGGCAGCCTCAGGACCGGGCGAGGCCGGATGGCGCCGCCGGCTCCCCGGCGGTACCGGCGCGCAACTGGTCGACGGCCACCGGCTCACCGCCGGACGGCACGACCCGGATCCGCGCCACCCGCCGGCCCTCCATGGCGGCGACCACCAGGTGTACCGGAGCCGCATCACCGTCGCCCGACACCAGCACCCCATCGCCCTCGGCGGGCACCCGCCCGAGCCGGGCCATCAGGTAGCCGGCGGCGGTGTCGTATGGCCCCGGCTGCAGTGCCACCCCGGTCTGTTCGGCGAAGTCGTCCAGGTTGAGCCGGCCGTCGGCCTCCTGCTGCGGCCCGGCGTCCGTCCCACCCGGCTCCGGCCCCTCCGCGCCGTCCTGCCGCATCTCCCCGACGATCTCCTCGACCAGATCCTCGATCGTGACGATGCCGTCGGTGCCGCCGTACTCGTCCACCACCACGGCCAGGTGCTGCCCGGCGGTGCGCATCTCGTGCAACGCGTCCAGTACGCCCTTGGTGCCGGGGATCACCGTCACCGGCCCAGCGATATCCGCCACGGTGGCGGCGCGCCCCAATGGATGGCTCGGCGCCACGATGTCCTTGATGTGCACCACGCCCACCACATCGTCGACGTCCGCGCCGATCACCGGGAACCGGGAGTGCGGCAGCGCCATGGCGTGCCGGGCGGCCCGGGACAGCGTCATCCCGGCGGGCAGGAACTCCACGTCGGGCCGAGCCACCATCACCTCGCGCACCACGGTGTCCTCGGCCGCGAACACGTCGGAGATCACCCGGCGCTCCACGCTGGTCAGCGACTCGTGCGCCTGCACCAGCGCCTGCAGCTCCTCCTGGCTGATCACCTCGCCCTTGGCCTTGGGGTCGCCGCCCAGCAACCGGACGGCCGCGTTGGTGCATTTGCCCAGTAGCCACACCACCGGCCGGAACAGCAACGCCAGCACCGACAGCGGGCCGGAGGCGAGTAGCGCGATGGACTCGCTGCGTTGCAGGCCCAGCCGTTTCGGGGTCAGCTCGCCCAGCACGAGTGAGATGAACGCCAGGATCAGCGTGATGCCGATCAGCGCGAGGGTATCGGCCACGCCCGGGCTCAGTCCCAGCCGGGTCAGCCGGGTGCCCACCCGGTCGGCGATGGTCGCGGCGCCGAACGCGCTGGACAGCATGGTGGCGAAGGTGACGCCGATCTGCACCGCGGCCAGGAACCGGTTGGGATCGGAGACCAGCCGCTCCAGGCGGCGGCCGCGCTTGCCCTGGGTGGCGGCCAGCTGGCGGACCTGGCCCTCGCGCAGCGAGATCAGCGAGATCTCCGCGGCGTTGAAGGTCCCGCCGAGCAGGATCAGCACGACGACCAGCGCGATCTCCGCGCCCAGGTTGTTCACCGGAGGCCGGCCCCGACGTGCGACCACCATCGCCGACCCGCGCCGGTGCCACAGCGCCCGCGACGGGACGGCCCGGTATGCGGTGCGTCCACGGTGTCCGATTCTACGGGCTGGTGCCGCGCTCAGCCCCGGTAGTCGACCACTACCGGCGCGTGGTCGGAGATGCGGAGCTCGTAGCCGGCCGCCCTGTCCACCCGGCCGGCGACCGCCCGGCCCGCCAGGCCGGGGGTGGCCAACTGGTGGTCGATGCGCCATCCGGCGTCGTTGTCGAACGCCTTGCCGCGCCAGGACCACCAGGTGTAGGGGCCGGTCGCACCGGGATGCAGCCGGCGCAGCACGTCCACCAGCCCGCCGGTGGAGATCAGCTCGCCGAACCAGGCCCGCTCGGCGGGCAGGAAGCCGGGTGAGCGGAGGTTGGCCCGCCAGGCCTTGATGTCCGCCTCGGTGTGCGCGATGTTGAAGTCGCCGCAGATCAGCAGCTCCCGCCCGGCCCGCCTGGCGCGGCGCCGGCCCCGGGCGATGTGCTCGGTGAGCGCTGCCATGAAGCGAAGCTTGGCCTCCAGCGGCGCGCCGTCGGCGGCGCCCTTGGGCAGGTAGAGGGACGCGACGGTGACGCCGGGCAGGTCGACCTCGATGTACCGGCCCTGGGCGTCGAACTCGGTCGACCCGAAGCCCTGCCGCACCGCGGCGGGCCGGTGCCGGGACAGCACGGCCACGCCGTTGCGGCCCCGCAGGTCGCCCTCGTGGTAGGCGAGGTGGTAGCCGTCGGTGACCTCGGCCGGGACCAGCTCGGCGGGGCTGCGGACCTCCTGCAAGCAGATCACGTCCGCGTGGCAGCGGGCCGCCCAGTCGAGGTAACCGCGGCGCACCGCCGCCCGGATGCCGTTCACGTTGTGCGTCGCCACCCGCAGCACGCCACACCCCCCGTCGGACGAATCCGGGTCCGCCACGATCGGGCCCCGGCCCGCCGATCCTGCCATTCGTCCGGGTCCGCATTCCGATCGGTGGCAGCGCCGCGTGATGGTGCCCGGCTGTCGGACCCGGGCGCTAGCGTGCGGTCTTGTGGCCACCGTCGAGGATGTCCGGCTGATCGCGCGCGGGTTGCCGCGCTCGGAGGAGGCATACGTCCGGGACCGGCTCAAGTACCGGGTCCGCGGCATCGTGTACCTGGCGATGTCCCGGGACGAGACCGTGATGGGCTTCGCCTACCCCAAGGAGGAGCGGGACGCGCTGGTCGCCTCCGATCCGGCGAAGTTCCTGCCCCCGGACCGGGTGGACGAGCGCTACCACTGGGTGCAGGCCCGGCTCGCCGTGCTGGACGTGGACGAACTTCGGGAGTTGGTGCTGGACGCCTGGCGGATGGTGGTGCCCCGATCGGTCGCCGAGCAGTACCTAGGTACCGCCGGCCCCTGACACCCCGTTGCGTCCTGCACAGTGCGCGTAATCACACGCACTCTGCAGGACGCAATGCGGCGGCCGCGGCGGACATGGGGGTCCGCGGCGGACATGGGGGCCGCGCCGGGCCCGGTCAGCTCGCCAGCTGCACCAGGATCCGGTCGGCCGCGTACGGCTGGGACGCGCCGGTGCCCTCGACGACCACCGTCGCTCCGGTCACCACATCGGACAGCGAACCCTTCACGATGCGCCGCTTGCCATTGTCCTGAACCACCTTCCACACCGCGGTGCTGTCCGAGGTGCTGTAGGTCTGGCTGGCGTTGTCATCGGCGGTGACGGTGATCGACCCTGCGGATCCCGCCTGTACGGTGCCGTGGATCACGTCGTGGGTGACGAATGTGCCGTCCTTGGCCGTCGTCGTCCACTGGGCGTGCAGCACCCCGGCCAGCCCCGCGTGATGCCGCAGCAACCACCGCAGCCGGGGATGCGCGGGAGCGATGCCGGCCGGCGGTGCACCCGCACCCGCGCGCGGCGGTGTTCCCGGACCGGCGGCGCCGGGCGGTGCACCCGCACCGCCAGCGGATGGGCCCGCCGGGCCGGCGGGCGGTGCGTCGGGGGCCGCGGAGGGGGCGGGGGGCACCGTCTGCGTGCTCGGGTCGGCCGAGCCCGACTCGCCCGGCGTGCCGAAGGCGGCCGGGCGGATCAGCGCGGTCGCCGTCGCGGTCGGGGTCCCGGCCGTGCCGCCGCCGGTCGCGGCCAGCGCGACCACCGGCGTGGTGACCAGCGCGCCGGCGGCCACGGCGGCGATCAGTGTCTTGCGCATCATCTGGTCCTCCAGGAGTTCGTCGCGGAACTGGTGACGGGCTCCATGGTGGTCTCGGATCCCCGGTCGTGGGCTATCCCTGCGCAAGCGCCAGGTAAGGGTTCGGTTCGGGCGCCGTCCGCCCCCCGCGAATCGTGATGTCCGGCGGGTGCCTCACGGCGGTCCCTGGAAGTCCGGCGGGGATGCGGCGCCGGGGTACGGCTGCCCAACCGGCGGCTTGCCGGCCAGGAATGCCCGTATCGCCGCCAGCACGGCGGCCGGCTGGTCCTGGTAGACGTTGTGCCCGGCACCCCTCAGGTACCACAGTTCCGAGCGCGGCAGCAGCCGCCGGTACTCCATGGCCGACCGCCACGACAGATAGTCGCACTGTCCCTTGATGATCAGCGTCGGCGTCGGATCGCCGGCCAGCCGGGGGCGGATGTCCGGTATCGGCGGTGCGGCGGCGGACTGCGGATACTGCAGCCGGTAGAAGCCGCTGGCCCGGTAGCCGGTGTGCCGGTACCGGGCTCCCGCACAATGCAACGCGGGTTCGGCGAGGTCCAGGGTGAGATCGTTGCGCGCATCCGCCTCCGCATCCGGGAACAGCGCGTGCGCATCCCGGGCATTGACCTGCAGCAGCGCATACGCCAGCAGGGGACGGGGCGCCGCCACGGCTGCGTAGGTGCGCAACCGCCGGGCGAGATCCAGCCGGGACTGCACGCCGGCGGCGCTGGTGTCGTGCGGATCGGGGGAACGGGGCGAGAGCAGCACCATCCGCCGCACCCCTTCCGGATGGGCCGCGAGGTACGTCGCCGCCAGATGCCCGCCGTAGGACAGGCCGATCAGGTTCAGTCGTTCGGCACCGATCTGCCGGCGGATCTGCTCCAGGTCGAGCGCGTCACGGTGCAGGCCGTACCCGGTGGGATCGGCCAGCCGGGTGGACCCGCCGGCTCCGAGCTCGTCGTACACGTACACGTCGTAGCCGTCGTCGGCCAGTTGGCCGAAGTACGCCGCATCCCCGGCAAGGTCGGCCACGCCGGGGCCGCCGTGCAGGAAGACGACGGGGTCCGGGTGCCCGGATGACGCCGCCGTGATGTGCACGTAGCGCAGCACCGATCCCGACGGCAGCTGCCAGAACGCCTGCCCCGCAACCGGCTGCGGCCCCGCGGGCGGTTGCGCCGGCGGAACCCCGATCGCGACGGCGGAGGCGGCCACCAGCGACACGGCGACGGCCAGGGACAGCCGCATCCGCCAGGCCGAGCGTCGCAGCAGCAGCACGAAACCGCCGGTGGCGACCAGCATCTCGGCCACCCCGCCGGCGATCAGCGCTGCCGGCAGAGGCGATCCGGCGGCGGCCGCGCCGACGGCACCGGCGGCGCCGGCCAGTACGGCGCCGCACAGCACTGCCAGGCCGGCCGCCGTCCGGATCATCGGTCCGGCGGCGCCGGCTGGCTCGATGCCGGATCGGGGCGCGACCGGGACATCACGCCGTGGCTAGTCGTGCCTTGAGGTTCTCGTCCAGCGTGGCCAGGAACTCCTCGGTGGTCTGCCACGGCTGGTCCGGGCCGACCAGCAGCGCCAGGTCCTTGGTCATCTTGCCGCTCTCCACCGTGGAGATGATGACCTGCTCGAGGGTCTCGGCGAAGTGGGTGACCTCCGGGGTGCCGTCCAGCTTGCCGCGGTGCTTGAGCCCGCCGGTCCAGGCGTAGATGGAGGCGATCGGGTTGGTGGAGGTGGGCTTGCCGGCCTGGTGCTGGCGGTAGTGCCGGGTGACGGTGCCGTGCGCCGCCTCCGCCTCCACGGTCCGGCCGTCCGGGGTCATCAGCACGCTGGTCATCAGGCCGAGCGAGCCGAAACCCTGCGCGACGGTGTCGGATTGCACGTCACCGTCGTAGTTCTTGCAGGCCCAGACGTAGCCGCCCTCCCACTTCAGGGCGGAGGCCACCATGTCGTCGATCAGTCGGTGCTCGTAGGTGATGCCGGCCTCGGCGAACCGCTGCGCGTACTCGGACTCGAAGACCTCGGCGAAAATGTCCTTGAAGGCCCCGTCGTAGGCCTTGAGGATGGTGTTCTTGGTGGACAGGTACACCGGGTAGCCGCGCTGCAGCCCGTATTCGAAGGACGCCCGGGCGAAGTCGGCGATCGACTTGTTGAAGTTGTACATGCCCATCACCACGCCGCCGTCCTCGGGCATCCGGACGACCTCGAGTTCCATCGGCTTGCTGCCGTCCTCGGGGGACCAGGTGAGGGTGACGGTGCCGCCGGCGGGGATCTTCACGTCGGTGGCACGGTACTGGTCGCCGAACGCGTGCCGGCCGATCACGATCGGCTTGGTCCAGCCGGGCACCAGCCGGGGGATGTTGGAGATGACGATCGGTTCGCGGAAGATCACCCCGCCGAGGATGTTGCGGATCGTCCCGTTCGGGGACTTCCACATCTTCTTCAGCCCGAACTCCTCCACCCGCGCCTCGTCCGGGGTGATGGTCGCGCATTTGACGCCGACGCCGTGCCGCTTGATGGCGTTGGCGGCGTCGACGGTCACCTGGTCGTCGGTGGCGTCCCGGTGCTCGATGCCCAGGTCGTAGTACTCCAGGTTGACGTCCAGGTACGGCAGGATCAGCCGGTCCTTGATGAACTGCCAGATGATCCTGGTCATCTCGTCGCCGTCGAGTTCGACGACGGTCCCGGTCACCGCGATCTTGGACATGGCAGGCTGGTTCCTCTCCTGGCGGGCGCTTTTGCAGTACGAGCGTACTGCTTGCCGGATGCCGGCCGACACCCCGCCCCGGGAATGCCCGGCGCCGGTGACGCGGCATCGGGCGCGCGCCGGTGCGAGGGGCGCGGACCTGCGGGTCGGCGCGGCGCCGGAATTCCCGTCGCGCATGATGAACGGGCCCGCGCTTCACTCGCGGGAACCTCGTGGGAAGGGACATCACCCGGCATGCAGTCCGACCTGATCTTCACCGCCCAGTCCGCCGCCCTGCGCGTGTGGGCCGGGTCGCTGACCGCGGACGACCTGGCGGCCCCGAGCGCGCTGGACGGTTGGACGGTGCGCGACCTGCTGGGTCACCTGGTGGCGGTGCACGACGCGGTGGCCGCGCTGCGGCCGGCCGAGCCCGCCGAGCCCGCCGAGCCGTCCTCCCCGTCCTCCTCGTCCGGGAAGGCCGACGATCCGGCCGCGACCAGCGGGCGCCGCGGGAGCGGCGACGCCGGCGCGCCGCTGACCATCGACGAGTACGTGCAGGGTTACGCCGGATCGGCGCAGCGGGTGGCGGACATGGCTCGCACCATCGCCCGGGACACCGCGGCGGACCCGCTGGGCGCCTGGGACAACGCGGCGGCCCAGGCCAAGCAGACGCTCGGCGCGCTGGGCGCCGCCGACCGGCTGGTCACCACCCGGCGCGGCACCATGATGGCGTCGGCGTTCCTGGACACCCGGCTGATCGAACTGGTGGTACACGCGGGTGATCTGCGCCGATCGCTCCCGCACCGCCCGGCGCCCCCGCTGCTGCCCAGCGCGCAGCAGCGGGTGCAGGCCACCCTGCGGGAGGTGCTCACCGCCCGGGCCCCGTCTCCGGAGGTGTTGGCGGCGGCCTCGACGTTGCCTGCGGAGGAGTTCATCGACCTGGCGACCGGACGCGCCGCGGTGGCACCGGGCCTGCCGGCCGAACTGGCGGCCGTGCTGCCCCTGCTGTAGCGCCCCGCGCGCACCCCCAGGTTTCACCGCCACGCGCCGGATTCTCAACGTTGCGCCCGAAGCTTCCGGCGTATGGCGCTGAGTTTCTGGCGCGCGACCGTGGGATGCGGCGCGGGGCGGCCGGCGTATGGCGCTGAGTTTCTGGAGCGCGACCGTGGGATGCGGCGCCCGCGTCACACCTCCGGATCGGCGATGGTGAGCGCCATGGCGATCAGCAGGCCGGTCAGCGCCAGCAGGAACAGCACGTCGAAACGGCGGGAGCGCACCGCCAGCACCCCGGCGAACCGGGTGGGCATGACCATCCGCAGCACGGCAGCCAACGCCGCGGCCCCGGCCAGCGCCACCGACCCGCGCCGCCAGTGCCCCAGCACGGCCAGCACCAGGCCCACGGCGACCACCGCCACCACCGCGGCGATCGGGATCAGCCGCACCACCCGGGGCTGCATCATGCCGACCGGTGGATGACGACCCACACGTGCCGCCGCCCGTACGGCCGAAGTTCCACGGTCGCCGGCGGCCCGCCCTCCCCCGGCCCAGATCCCGATGCGGCCGCCAGCAATGCCGTCCGCGGCACCCGGGAGCCGCGCCACGAGCGATCCAGGGTGCGACGGCCGCTGCTGCGGTGCCGCAGATGCCCAACCCAGTCCAGCGCCCGCGCCAGCAGGGTGTTCGACCGCACCTGCAGGCCGGCCACCCCGCCCGGGCGCAGCACCCGGCGCGCCTCCCGCAGGTACGCCAGCTGCCCGGCAGCGGTCGGGATGTGCTGCAGCACGATGTAGGAGAAGACGGCGTCCACGCTGGCGTCGGCGATGCCCGCCAGGTCCTGGCCGTTGCCGTGCACCAGGCGCACGTTCGACGCGTCGCGCAGTACCACGCGGGCGCGTTCCAGCATGACGGCGGAGATGTCCAGGCCGATCACCTGGCCGTACAGCTCGGCCAGCCGGGCCGTCATCCGGCCGATCCCGCAACCGATCTCCAGCACCGTGTGCTGCCGGTCCGGCCGGATGCCGCAGTGCGCCAGGAACGCGTCGGTCTCGCTGCGGCCGGAGGCGAAGAAGGACACCGGATCCGCCGCGGCGCCGGTGGCGATGTGCCACATCGGGTCGTCGGCGGCCGCGGCGTCCCAGAACTCCTGCGAGGGGTCGG
>DASSTH010000197.1:0-2219 GCA_035708025.1 Nakamurella sp.
GGTGAGAAGGGTCCGGAGCTGGTGCGGTTCCGCGGTGGCGAGCAGGTCGTGCCGCACGGCCAGCCCGTGGCTGCTGCCGAGAGCGCGCCGCAGATCGTGCAGCACATCTATCCGCAGCCGGGTCAGTCTGAGCGGGAGATCGGGCGTGCGGCGGGTGACGAGATCGCGTGGGCGCTCCGATGACCAGCCTGGAACCCTCGCTCGGCCTGTACCCGGCCGGCGACCTGTACCCCGGCATCACAACTCCGCCGCCGCCGCCCGTGTTGGGGACGTGGTTCTCCTGCACTGCGGTGCCGGGGTGGATCAGCAAGGGCATCGACGCGAACGGTGTCGTGTGGAAGATGCAAAACCTGACGGGGTGGGATGAGCCGCCGGACTCCCGCGAGATCTACACCCCCCGCACGACGGACGGGTCGTTCGACGCCCTGGTGTTCGACGACACCCGCACCGTGTCGTGGATGGGGCTGATCCTGGCCCCGGACCGGGCCACCAGGCAGGCGACGAAGCTGACCATCGGCCAGCTCGCGGCCGCGTTGAAGACGGGGGCTGATCTTGTCGGGAACGACGAGGACGGCCCGAAAACGGTGCATGCGAAACGGTCGCCTGGTTGGAAGGTGGCGCCGTTCGGTCCGCTCGGCCTGCAATACCAGGCGGTCGTGCGCTGTGTGGACCCGTACAAGTACGGGCCGGCGCGGACCTCGACGACGGGGTTGCCGACGCCGGGCAGCGGTGGTTTGGCGTTCCCGCTGTTCGGCAGCACTGGCCGGTTGGAGTTCGGCACGCGCGGCAACCCGGGCCAGGTCACGTTGGCGAATCCGGGGACGGCGGACGCGTGGCCCACATTCACCATCACCGGACCCGTGTTGGGCGGTGTGGTCCTGACCGACGTGGCCTCGGGGCGGCAGATCGTCTACACGGGTGACGTGCCGACCTCCGGCGTCTTGTTGATCATCGACGCGGCGGCGGGACGGGCGACGTTGAACGGCGCTGACCGGTCCGGGCTGTTGACGGTGAAGCAGTGGTGGCCGGTGCCCGCTGACGGGTCGTCGACGGTGCAGTTCTCGACGTTGGGCGCGCCGGGTCAGACGGGTCAACTGTCCGCCTCCGTATCCCCGACCTACCAGTGAGAGGCTGATCATGGCGCTCAGGCATCCCTTGTTCGTGTCCGGCGCCTCGGCCGGTGTGACGGAGCCGCAGGACGCGCGGCTGGCGTTGGCGTCGCTGCTCACCGGCCCCGGCATCCTGACCGGCGGAACAGTCACCGGGTCGACGTCCGGCCCGAACATGATCTACAGCGTTGCGGCCGGTTCGTTCGCCACCGCACGCGGCGTGCAGGCGACAGACGGCCTGTACGTGGTGCCGAACGACGGGCCGGCGACGGTCGACTCCGGCTCACCCGCACCCGGCAGCGGTACACGGTGGGACCTGATCTGGGTCCGCTGCTTGAACGCGTTCGACGGCGGCTTCGGCGACGCCAACAGCGACCCGGTGTTCGGGGTGACGGTCGGCACCGCCGGCTCGTCGCCGAGCAAGCCGTACTCGTCGGTGCCTGCGGGTGCGCTGGTGCTGGCCGAGTCGAACGTGGGGACGAGCATCGCCAGTGCGTCGTTGGCGACGATCAGCATGGTCGCAGTCAGCGCCGGCACGCTCCTTCCGCGCGCGGCCCAGTCCGGGGTCTACCCGGCATCGCCCGCTGTCGGGACGATCGTGGACGACGCGTCCGCCGGTGGCCTGATCCGGTGGAACGGAACCGCCTGGGTACCTGCCTCTCCTCCACCTGTTGCGGCGCGGGTCACGATCACCGGCTCATTCTCGCTCACAAACGGGACGTGGGCGCAGATCACGGGCGCGGCGGCCACGTTCACCGTGGACTACGACCCCTACAGCCTGTGGAGCCCAGCGAACAACGTGTTCTTCCTGACCTCCTACCCCGGGCTGTGGCGCGCCCACGGTCGGCTGGTGTTCCCGTCGAACGCGACGGGCTACCGGGGCGTCGGGTTCGCCTGGTCCAGCGCGGCGGTGGACCCGAACCGGGAGACCTACCTCCCGGCCGGCGGCATCATGGGGCTGGAAGCCAACAGCGAGGGTTCTGCCTCCGGCGGTAACCAGTATGTGCGGCTGATGGGATACCAGTCCCAGACCGGCGGCGCCGCGATGGCGCTGACCGCCCAGGGGGAGTTCTCCGTTGAATGGCTCGGCCCGCTCGCGTGACCAACATG
>DASSTH010000198.1:0-4616 GCA_035708025.1 Nakamurella sp.
GATCGCGTCGTCCACGGTGGCGTGTCCGAAGTCGTCGGCGACCCGTCGCTCGGTGGACAGGAACTGCGCGTCGTGCAGCAGCACGTCGACTCCGGCGATGAGATCGCGGGCATCCCGGCTCATGCCTCGCCGGGGACAGTGGTCCGGCAGGTACGCCAGCGACCCGGACCCGTCGGAGATCCGGTAGCCGAAGGTGCGGCCGCCCTTGTGTTCCAGGTCGGCGCACCGCACGTCGAAGCCGCCGATCCGCAGCGTGCCCGGGTCGGCCGTGCGGAAGGTCCAGGAGCCGCGCAGCCCGTCTGGCGTGATCGGGAAGGCCGGCGGAGACATGAACCGGCTCACCAGATCGCGGCCGGACAGCCCGTCCTGCGCCGGCAGGATCACCTGCACCTCGCTGTCCGGGCGGTCGGCGGCCACCAGGAACGGCAGGCCCTGCACATGGTCCCAGTGCAGGTGGCTGAGCAGGATGCAGCCCCGGAACGCGTTGCCGGCCAACAGGCCGGTGACCGATCGGATTCCGGTCCCGGAATCCAACAGCAGGGTCGGGTACCGCGCGTCGTCGGCACTGATGGCCACACAGGAGGTGTGACCGCCGTACCGGACGAAGTCCGCGCCGGGCGCGGGCGTCGACCCGCGCACCCCGAGCAGCTGCGCCCTCACCCGGGGCCGTCCGCGCATGCCTGGGCCGAGTTGCCGAGTCCGCTGCGCCCGGGTGCGGCCACTGCGGCACGGCACCCGGGCCTGCGGATCGCATCCACCTCGGACCTCCTGGATTCGGCTGGGTGACACCATAGGGCCGGTGGGATTTCGCCGGTGGTTCTGGCTCAGCAGTTCGGTATTTCGCCCCTGCCGGAAATGCGGTTTTGCGGCTATGGTCGAGTCGTGAATGTATCGGACGGTGCCGGCCGCAGATGAACGATCCGGTGGTCCATACCGCGGCACAGCCATCGAATTGTGCCGTGTGCGGCACCATGCTGCGGGACGGCGACCGGTTCTGCGCTTCCTGCGGTGCCCGGC
Organism: Nakamurella sp.; assembly: GCA_035708025.1. GTDB lineage: Bacteria > Actinomycetota > Actinomycetes > Mycobacteriales > Nakamurellaceae > Nakamurella. Next base: position 1,018 of record DASSTH010000198.1, read on the forward strand.
GAGCCGATCCGGTGTGCCAGTCGTGTGGGGCGGAATTGCGGCCCGCTGCTGCCTTCTGCTCGTCGTGTGGGGTGGCCGTCGCGTCACCGGACGGTGATGTCGATGCGATCGGGTTACCGCCAAGCGGCCGCACGACGTCGGAGCGACGGCTGACGTCGGTGTTGTTCGCCGATCTGGTGAATTACACCGCCCTGTCCGAGGTGCGCGACACCGAAGACGTGCGGGAACTGCTGAACGCCTATTTCGAGGTGTGCAAGACGGTCGTGCGGCGCTACGGCGGTGCGATCGAGAAGTTCATCGGCGACGCGGTGATGGCGGTCTGGGGCGTGCCGACGGCGCACGAGGACGACGCCGAGCGGGCGGTGCGGGCGGCGCTGGAATTGGTATCCGAGGTCGTCGAACTCGGAGCGCGGCTGAACATTCCGGCGCTCGCGCTGCGCGCCGGACTCGTCACCGGCGAGGTGTCGACCACCGTCGGGGCGGTCGATCAGGGGATGGTGGCCGGCGACCCGGTGAACACCGCGGCCCGGATTCAAGCGGCAGCCGCCCCCGGCGAGGTCTGGGTGGACGCCAACACCAGAGCGCTGACCGCCGCGGCGATCAGCTATGCCGACGTCGGCGAGCACGCGCTGAAGGGGAAGGCCGAACCGGTCCGGCTGTTCCGGGCGGGCAGCGTGGTGGCCGGCATCGGCGGGCTGCAGCGGGTGGACGGGTTGGAGGCGCCGCTGGCCGGGCGGGAACGGGAACTGCGGCTGGTGAAGGAGTTGTTCCACGCCACCGAGGAGTCCGGCCGGGCGCGGCTGGTGGTGCTGGACGGGGCGGCCGGCATTGGCAAGTCCCGGTTGGCCTGGGAACTGTCCAAGTACCTCGACGGGCTCAGCTCCGATGTGATGTGGCACCAGGGCAGGTGCCTGTCCTACGGGGATGGCGCTGCCTTCTGGGCGCTGATGGAGGCGGTGCGCAGCCGGCTGTCCCTGGTGCAGGAGGAGGCCGGCGTCGGGCCGGACCAGGCACTGGACGAGACGCTGGCGCGATTCGTGCCGGACGCCGAGGAGCGCTCCTGGCTCCGGCCGCGACTGGCGTCCCTGCTGGGGGAGGGCGGTGACTTCGCCCGTGAGGACCTGTTCGCCGCCTGGACCCGGTTCTTCGAGCGGGTGGGAGCCGGCAACGACGTGGTGGTGTTCGTCGTCGACGATGCCCAGTACGCCGACGACGGGTTCCTGAGTTTCGTCGAGCACCTGCTCGGCACGGCCAAGGCGCCGATGTTCGTGCTGATGCTGGCCCGACCGGAGCTGATGGAGGCGCATCCGGCGTTGGGCGGCCGGCGTGCCACCACCATCCGGCTGGAGCCGCTGGGCGATGGCCCCATGGCCAACCTGGTGGACGGACTGGTGCAGGGACTGCCGGACGCCGCCCGCTCGGAGCTCGTACTGCGCGCCGAGGGGGTGCCGCTGTACGCGGTGGAGACGGTCCGGGCGCTGATCGACCGGGATCTGGTGGTCCCGTCCGGGGGTCGTTATGTGCTGCGGCCGGGAGCGGAGCTGGACCTGGCGAATCTGGCCGCGCCGGCCTCGCTGCATGCGCTGATCTCGGCCCGGCTGGACGTGTTGACGCCGGACGAGCGGCGGGTGGTGGCCGATGCCAGCGTGCTGGGCCTGACCTTCACCCGGGACGGCATCGAACTGCTCTGCGCCGACGTGGCGGATCTCCCGGCCGTGCTGGAGTCGTTGGCCCGCAAGGAGATCATCAACACCGAGACCGATCGGTTCTCCGCCGAGCGCGGGCAGTACCGGTTCGTGCAGTCGATGGTCCGGCAGGTGAGCTATGGCGTGCTGTCCCGGCGGGATCGCAAGGCCAGGCATCTGCAGGTCGCCGAGCACCTGGCGGCGCAGACCGAGCAGGCCGACGAACTGGCGGTGGTGATCGCCCAGCACCTGATCGATGCGATCGGGGTATCCGGGCCGGCCGATGCGGACGTGCCGGAGTTGCGCCGCCGTGCCGTGGAACTGCTGACCAGGGCCGCCGACCGGGCGTGTTCGCTGGGGTCCTATCGGGACGGGCTGCGGCTGTACCGTGCGGCGCTGGCCGAGATGGACGACCCGGCGGCGGCCGCGCCGGTACAGGAGAAGGCGGCGGACGCGGCGCTCAACATGGCCGACTACCAGACCGCGCTGGAGCTGGCCGAGGCGGCGCTGCACGCCAGGGACGCCGCCGGCGATCCGATCGCGGCCGCCCTGGCGGCGCGACTGTTCGCCCACGCCACCTGGCAGTGCGGCGGGCTGCGGGATGCCGCCGACTTCCTGACCGGCCGATACCAGCAGTTGCTGGACATCCCCGATTCGCGCGCCGCGCAGTTGACCATCCTGCACACCCTCAGCGGCGCCGTCGCGTTCCTCGACCCGGCCGCGCCCGACGTCGAGAGACTGACCCGCGCCCACCTCATGCTGGCCGAACAGTTCCAGGACAAGGCCGAACTGTCCCGAAGCCTCAACGTGTTGGCGGCGGTCGAGTCGATCGTCGGCTCGTTCCACGTGGGTGTCGCGTTGATGAACAGCGCTATCGCATTGAGCCGGGAACAACAGGATTGGCGTTCCCTGGTCAACGCCGAGGGCAACATGGCGGACGCGCTGATGGCGGTCCGCCCGCGGCAGGCGCTCGATCACGCGCGGGCGGCGATCACCGTCGCGCGCGACCACGGTCTGCATGCCTCCGCGGAGGCATCCACGCTGAACGCCATGGTCATTGCGTGGCTACTGGGCGAGTGGACGATGCTCGAGGGGATGATCACGAGCTTCTTCGACACCAGCGATCAGCATGACCCGGCCTCGCTGGCGATGATCATGACCGCCGATCTGTGGCGGATCGACGCCGGCCTTCCGGCCCTGGTCGAGCAGGTGTCGGTGAGCGAGTCCGACGATCCACAGGACCGGGCGTGGTCGACCCATCTCGCCCTGCTGCGCGCCCGGCAGAGCGGCGATGCGGCGCTGGCGGCCCGCTACGCCGCGGACGTCTTCCAACAAGGGACCATCGATTCCGTCACGCGGGCGGACGTCGGTGTGCTGTGGCCGTGGTCGTTCCGGGCCGGGCTGGCGGCCGCCGATGTGGCGCTGGCCCGCCACCTGGTCGATGTCGCCGAGGCCCTGCCGACGTTCGGCCCGCGGACCGCGCTGGCCGTGCATCTGGACCTGGGCCGAGCGCTGCTGGCGGCCGTCGAGCACGGTGACCCGGCTCGCATCGAGGCCCACTTCCGTTCCGCCGTCGAGGGATTCGAGGCGTACGAGTCGCCGGTCTACCTCGGTCAGGCCAGCGAGGAATTCGGCGGATGGCTGGTCGATCAGGGTCGCGCCGACGAGGCGGAACGCCACCTTCAGCGCGCCCGCGATCTGTACGCGAACCTCGGTGCCGCAGCCTGGTTGCGTCGCCTGGACGAGCGGCTCGCGGTCGGCCGGGTCCGCTGAACCGCCCGGGATCCCCTGCGGGCGATGTCGGCCCCGGCGAGTTCAGGCCTGTTCCAGCGAACGCAGCCGGGCGCACAGCACGGTCAGCAGTGTGCGGCAGATCTCCGGGTGCTGGTCGATCAGTACCGAGAACTCATCGCG
>DASSTH010000199.1:0-2072 GCA_035708025.1 Nakamurella sp.
GTCCAGCTCGCCGTTCCCGTCATGCCCGTCACCCCCGACCATTCGCTGATCCGTACTACTGTGCTGACGCTATACCCGCCCACCGACACCGCCCGACCGAGCGAAAACACAACTCCCTCATGCGGGCAATGGAGCCACCCGGGAGGCGGTGAATTCCGGTCGGTCGGCAGGGTGGCGGGGCGTGCCGCTCAGCCTGGATCCACCGCGTGAATTGATGGTGGTTGGCGTGGCGTAATGAGGCGGATGGCCTCTGACTTGGGACAATGTTGATTGTCAAGATCACTAAAGTCCTGAGCAGAAAGCCATCCGCCGGATGCAACTATCCCAGATCCCGAACGTGACCGCGAGCGTCGACGAGCCGAACCTGGTCGGCCCGGCCGGGCTGGTGCCGGTGATGCTGTTGGCCCGCCGCGCCGGCCTGGACACGTTGGCGGCGCGCCGGGTGAGGATCCCGGGCGGCGCGGGCTTTGACGCGGCCGCCAAGGTGTGCTCGATCGTGGCCGGGATGATCACCGGCGCGGACAGCATCGACGACATGGACGTACTGCGCGAGGGCGCGGTGGGCAAGGTCCTGCCCGGGGTGAAGGCACCGTCGACGCTGGGCACGTTCCTGCGGGCGTTCACCTTCGGCCACGTGCGTCAGCTCGGCGCGGTCGCGGACGGCCTGCTGGCGGGCCTGGCCCGGCTGGTGCCCGCGCTGACCGGGCAGAACGCCCATCGGGACGCGGGGTGGTGGCTGGACGTGGACGACACCATGCGGCAGACCCACGGCTACGCCAAGCAGGGCGTGGGCTACGGATACAACAAGGTCAAGGGCCTGAACGCGCTGCTGGCGACCTGCTCCACGCCGGACACCGCGCCGGTGATCGTCGGGCAGCGGCTGCGCCGCGGCGGGGTGAACTCCGCCCGCGGCGCGGGCAAGTTCATCGCCGACGCGGTCGCCGCCGCCCGCCGCGCCGGCGCCACCGCAACGATCCGGGTCCGCGCCGACTCCGCCTACTACAACGCCCAAGTCGTCGCCGCGATCCGGGCCGGCGGTGCGCAGTTCTCCGTCACCGCCCGCATGGACCCGGCCGTACGCAAAGCGATCGCCGCCATCGACGAGGACGCCTGGACCTCGATCCAATACCCGCAGGCGATCTGGGACGAAGACGACAGGCGGTGGATCTCCGACGCGCAGGTCGCCGAAACCACCTACACCGCCTTCACCTCCAAAGCCGGCGGCAAGGTCACCGCCCGGCTGATCGTGCGCCGCGTCAAACGGCTCAACCCCGCCGCCCCGGCCGGGCAGCAAGAACTGTTCGCCACCTGGCGCTACCACGCCGTGTTCACCGACACCAGCGAGGCGATGCTCACCGCCGAAGCCCACCACCGCGACCACGCCATCGTCGAACAAGTCATCGCCGACCTGAAGGACTCCGCCCTGGCGCACCTGCCGTCCGGCAAGTTCACCGCGAACGCGGCCTGGCTGGCCTGCGCCGTCATGGCCTACAACCTCTCCCGCGCCGCCGGCGTGCTCGGCGGCGGGAAACTGCCCAGGGCCCGCACCGGAACCATCCGCGACCGGCTGATCAAAATCCCCGCCCGGCTCTCCCGCACCGCCAGGACCTACACCCTGCACCTACCAGCCAACACCCGCCACGGCGCCCGGTTCCTGACCATGTTCACCGCGGCCAAAGACCCGCCAGCAGCGGCCTGACCACCACCCACCGCCGCCAAGGCCCGACCAGCACCACCCGGACACACCGACACCAGGCCGGCCGCTCCCGGCCGCCCACCCGTCGCTCGGACCCACCTCAAGATCAACTCATCAGTCCAAGATCACCAACGGGGCCGACGCGGTGAATCCAGGCTGAGCGAAGCAAGAGGCCGTTGTCGAGCCGGTGTTCTCCGCCTCTTGGCAGGGGACGGATGTGCGCCGCCTGTAGTACCGGACGGATCCTGTCTCCAGTGACTGCACACCGGTACCCGTATGCGTTGAGGACCACGCCCTGGAATGCGCGTTGCCCGAGCCTCTGGGGGACAAGGCGGGGGTCGCCGTACACCGGTCCCGGCCGATGCCATCCGCTGCT
>DASSTH010000200.1:0-3418 GCA_035708025.1 Nakamurella sp.
GTCCGTTCGAAGCGGCACCAGGCCAACGCGGGCGAAACGGGCCAGGTCCGCCTCCCCTATGTCCGCTGTCATGTCGCTGCGCTGGTCCCAGAAGCCCCAGGCCAGCGATGTCGCCGGCAGCCCTTGGGCCCGGCGGTGCCCGGCCAGCGCGTCGAGGAAGACGTTCGCCGCCGCATAGTTGCCCTGCCCCGCGCCGCCGATCGCGGCCATCACCGAAGAGAACATGACGAACGCGGCGAGGTCCATGTCGCGGGTGAGCTCGTGCAGGTGCCAGGCGGCGTCGGCTTTCGGCCGCAGCACCGCCTCAAGCCGGTCAGGCGACAACGCCGACACCAGACCGTCCTCCAGCACACCCGCCGCATGGACCACCGCAGTCAGCGGATGCTCCGCCGAAACCTCCGCCACCAGACCCGCCAACGCCGCACGATCACCGACATCACACGCCGCCACCCGGACCTCGGCACCCAACGCCGCCAGGCCCTCCACCAGCTCCCCGGCACCCGCCGCCTCGGCACCCCGGCGACTCACCAGCAGCAGGCGCCGAACCCCGTACTCACGCACCAGATGACCGGCGAGCAACCCGCCAAGCCCACCCGTGCCACCAGTGATCAAAACCGTCCCGTCCGGGTCCCAACCCCGCGGCACGGTGAAAACGATCTTGCCGACGTGCCCGGCCCGGCTCATCAGCCGGAACGCCTCGGGCGCCCGCCGCATGTCCCACGTCCGGATCGGCGAATGGGTGAGCGTACCGCGCTCGAACAGCGCGACGAGCTCGGTCAGCATCCGCTGGACGAGCTCCGGCTCCGACAGGGAGATCGTGATCAGATCGAACACCTGGTACTCGACGCCGGGATGGGCTTCGGCGACCTCCTTCGGATCGCGGACATCGGTCTTGCCCATCTCGATGAACCGGCCCCCGCGCGGCAGCATCCGCAGGGAGGCGTCGACGAACTCCCCGGCCAGGCTGTCCAGGACGACGTCCATGCCCTGGCCGTCCGTGGCGGACAGGAACTGTTCCTCGAACTCGACGGTGCGCGACGACGCGATGTGCTCGTCGTCCAGTCCGATCTCCCGCAGCGCACCCCACTTGCCGGTGCTCGCCGTCCCGAACACCTCCGCACCCAGGTGCCGCGCCAACTGCACCGCGGCCATCCCCACACCACCGGCGGCACCGTGCACGAGGACCTTCTCGCCTGCCTGGAGCCCGGCCAGGTTCACGAGGCCGTGGTATGCGGTCGTGAAGACGATCGGCACGGACGCCGCGTCCTCGAACGACCAGGTCCGGGGCATCGGTACGACCAGGCGGTGATCGGTGACCGCGACGGGCCCGAACGCGCCGGGCATCATCCCCATCACGCGGTCGCCCGGCCGCAGCCCGGTCACGTCCGAACCGACCCCGGTCACCACCCCGGCGCCCTCGATGCCCAGGGAGGCGCCGCCCTGGAGGAGGCCGAGCGCGACGAAGACGTCCCGGAAGTTCAGCCCGGCCGCCCGCATGTCGATCCGGACCTGGTGCGGCAGCAGCGGCGCCATCGCGTCGGGGGCCGCCACCAGGGACAGCGCGTCGAGGGTTCCGGGGCTGGTCGCTTCCAGCCGCCAGGCGGTCTCGTCCTGCGGGGGCGTCAGCGTGTCGTCGGTCTGAGCCCGGACGAGCCTCGGCACCAGGACCTCGCCGCCGCGCACCGCCAGCTGCGGCTCACCGCAGGCCAGCGCGGCGGGCAACATCTGCAGCGAACGCTCGTCCTCATCGACGTCGACAAGGACGAACCGGTCCGGGTTCTCCGTCTGCGCAGACCGCAGCAGACCCCACACCGGTGCCGACGCGAGATCGGGCTTCTCCGCGCCGTCGACCGCAACCGCGCCGCGAGTGACCACGGCCAACCGCAAGTCCGCGAAACGCTCATCGGCCAACCACGCCTGCACCACAGACAACGCCCCGAGCAGCACACCGCGCCCGGCGACAGGATCAGCAGCATCACCGGGCGGGCAACATGCCACGACAGAATCGGGCCGGGAGACGGCGAGTTCGTCACCCAGCACGGACAGATCCGCGTAGCGCCCGCTGTCCAGAACGGTGCTCAGGCCGAGTCCGTCGTCACCGACCAGCGCCAGCGACCTGCGTTCGGGCTCCGGTACGGCACGGCTCACCCAATCCATCCGGAAGAGCGCATCGTGGAGGACGTCCCGCGCCCCACCCAGCTTCTCCGGATCGACAGGACGCAACGCAAGCGAACCGATCGACGCCACCGGCGCGCCTTTAGTGTCGGCGACGTCCACCACGAGAGCGTCACGCCCAGAAGGGATGAGTCGCACCCGCACGTTCGTCGCGCCGGTCGCGTGCAGACGGACGTCAGACCACACGAACGGCAACCTCGGAGGCCCGTCGTCCTGCTCGTCCGAAACAAGCCCGGCATGCAGCGCCGCGTCCAGCAGGGCAGGGTGAATACCGAAGGCGGTCGCGTCCCCGTGCTGCTCCTCCGCCAGAGCCACCTCGGCGTAGACCTCGTCGCCCCGCCGCCATACCGCCCGCACCCCTTGGAAGGCCGGGCCGTACTGATAGCCGAGATCGGCCAGCGACGCGTACAACTCACCGGTCTCCACCGGTGCCGCTCCGGCCGGCGGCCACACCCGCGCATCCCACGTCGACGGCACCAGATCACCGGAAGCCAGCACACCCGTGGCATGGCAGGTCCAGGACGTACCCGTCCCCACGTCATCAGGCCGAGAGTGGACGGTCACCGAACGCCGTCCGGTGTCGTCCGGCTCCTCTATCTCGACCCGCAGTTGAACACCGCCTGTCGCGGGCAGCACGAGCGGCGCCTGCAGCGTCAGCTCTTCGAGATGGTCACAGCCGACCTCGTCGCCCGCGCGCAGCACCATTTCCACGAACGCCGTACCCGGCAGCAGGACGGTCCCCGAAACCGCATGATCGACCAGCCACCCATGCGACCCCAACGACAACCGACCAGTCAGAACCGTGCCACCCGTCCCCGCCAACTCCACCGCAGCACCGAGCAACGGATGCCCCACCGCCGCCTGCCCCGCCGCAGCCGCGTCCCCCGCGCTCTCGCGCCTCTCCAGCCAGTAGTTCTGATGCTGGAAGGGGTAGGTGGGCAGATCGAGATGGGCCGGTTGGGTCGCCGGATAGAAACCGGACCAATCCAGAACGGCATGGGCGTGAACAGTCGCCAGGGAGATCAGGACGCGCTGCCACGTGTCGTCGTCCCGGCGAAGGGTGCTGGTGACGGCGATCTGGTCGGCGCCGCCGTGCTCCTCAGCGGTTTCCTGCAGAGGATGGGTGAGGACGGGATGCGGGCTGACCTCGATGAACACCGTGTGCCCATCGTCCAGCAGCGCACGAGTGGCGGCCTGGAAGTCGACGGTGGTGGCCAGATTCTCGTACCAGTAGTCCGCGCCG
>DASSTH010000201.1:0-2916 GCA_035708025.1 Nakamurella sp.
GGACCGGCGGACGGTCGGGTCGCAGCACGAGCGGAACGGCCGGACGGGCGGCGATTCCCGGGCCCTCGGCGGCGCCACCGGACGAGTCGATGAGCTGGCACGGTTGCCAGCTGGCCATGAACGCCATCGCGGTGCTCATGCTGGCGCTGATGATTTGAGCCGGCGGGGCGGCACCCGTTCGGTGCGCCGAGGTGGCGCCCATTACCCTGGATCAATGTCGGCGGCGCCCATCGAGATCCACGTCATCGCCGATTCCACCGGCGACACCGCCGCCCGGGTGGCCAGGGCGGCACAGGCTCAGTTCGCCGCGCACCCCACCCGCATCGTCCGGCACCCGCGCGTGACCACCGCCGCCGGGATGGCCGCCGCGTTCGAGCGGATCGCCGACGGCCGGAACTCCGGCGTGGCGGTGTTCTCCACCCTGGTCGACGACGGATTGCGGTCCCTGGTCGAGCAGCGCTGCCAGCAGCTCGGTGTCCCGCACTGCGACCTGCTCGGACCTGCCCTGGTCGCCCTGGAGCAGGCCAGCGGCGACCGAGCCGAGCGGATCCCGGCCCGCCCGGTCGGCATCGACTCGGACTACTTCAAGCGCATCGCCGCCATGGAGTACGTCGTCAAGCACGACGACGGCCAGTACCTGGATGGGCTGCGGCAGGCCGACATCGTGCTGGTCGGAGTGTCCCGCACCGGCAAGACCCCGCTGTCCATGTACCTGGGCTACCTCGGATACCGCACGGCCAACGTCCCCCTGGTGCCCGGCATCGCCCCTCCGGCGATCCTGTTCCAGATCGACCGGTGGAAGATCATCGCGTTGACCATCGACCCTCAGCGGCTGGCCGCGATCCGCACCCGCCGGGTGCGGGCCATCGGCGGCAGCGGTGACGGCGGCGGCTACGCGGGGCTCGCCGCGATCATGGACGAGATCGACCAGGCCGCGCAGACCCACCGCCGGCTGGGCTGTCCGGTCATCGATACCACCAACCTGGCCATGGAAGAGGCCGCCGGCCGCATCATCGATCTGGTCGACGATCGGCGGCCGTCCGCCGTCCAGGCCCGAGCAGTTCCAGAACAACCAGCCGGAGAAGGGGAGACCGCGTGACCACCGCTGACCGGGCTGCCGCTGACACCACCGTCACGGACGCCTCCGCCACCTCGACGAGGTACGTCTACGACCTCGCCGAGGGCAACGCGTCGATGAAAGCACTGCTGGGCGGCAAGGGCGCCGGGGTCGCCGAGATGCTGCGGATCGGCGTGCCCGTCCCGGACGGCTTCACCGTGACGACCGCGGCGTGCGTGCAGGCCACCGCGCAGGCAGGCAACTGGCCGGACGGGCTGTGGGACCAGGTGCTGGACGCGCTGCACCGGCTGGAGCGGCGCACCGGGCGGGTGCTGGGCTCCGCCGAGCGACCGCTGCTGGTGTCGGTCCGCTCCGGCGCGGTGGTCTCCATGCCGGGAATGATGGACACCATCCTGAACCTGGGCATCGGCGAGCAGACGGTGCAGGCCCTGGCGGCCGAGTCCGGCAACCCCCGGTTCGCCTGGGACGCCTACCGCCGGTTTATCTCCATGTACGGGGAGGTGGTCGAGGGCGTCCAGGCCTACGTGTACGAGGATGCGCTGACGGCGCTGAAGAAGGACCGCGGCGTCAGCCAGGACACCGAGCTGAGCACCGAGGACCTGCAGCAGCTGGTGCAGACGTTCCGCCGGCTGTCCCGCGAGCACATCGGCGAGGACCTGCCGGCCGATCCGGTCGAGCAGTTGCGCCGTGCCGTCGACGCGGTGTTCCGGTCCTGGCTCAACCCCCGTGCGGCGGTGTACCGGCGCGCCAACAACATCCCGGACGACCTGGGCACCGCGGTGAACGTGATGCAGATGGTGTTCGGCAACCGCGGTGAAACCTCGGCCACCGGCGTGTGTTTCACCCGCAACCCGTCCACCGGGGCGAAGGAGCTGTACGGCGAGTTCCTGACCAACGCGCAGGGCGAGGACGTGGTCGCCGGCATCCGCACCCCGCGTCCCCTGGCCGAAATGCGCGAGGTGCTGCCGCAGGCCTATCAGCAGCTGCTGGACACCATGGCCCGGCTGGAATCGCACTACGGCGACATGCAGGACATCGAGTTCACCGTCGAGGACGGCACCCTGTACCTGCTGCAGACCCGCACCGGCAAGCGCACCGCGCAGGCGGCGCTCCGCATCGCCACCGACCTCGTTACGGAAGGGGTCATCGACCGCACCGAGGCGCTGCGCCGCATCGAACCGGCGCAGCTGGACCAGCTGCTGCACCCGGCCATCGACCCGCAGGCCAAGGGCGAGCCACTCACCACCGGCCTGAACGCCTCACCGGGCGCAGCGGTCGGCGGCGTGGTGTTCGACGCGCAGACCGCCGAGGCCCGTGGACGGGCGGGGGAGCGGGTCGTGCTGGTGCGCTGGGAGACCACGCCGGACGACATCGCCGGGGTGATCGCGGCGCAGGGCGTGCTGACCGCGCACGGCGGGATGACCTCGCACGCCGCGGTGGTCGCCCGCGGCATGGGCAAGCCGTGCGTGGCGGGTGCTCCGGACGTGCACATCGACGTGGCGGCGCGGACGGTGACGATCGACGGGCGGGTGCTGCACGAGGGTGACGAGATCACGCTGGACGGGTCCACCGGCGAGGTGTTCGCCGGGGCGTTGCCGCTGGTGCCGCCGCAGGTGAACAAGGACTTCGGCACCGTGGTCGGATGGGCAGACGAGATCCGCCGGATGGGCGTGCGGGCGAACGCCGACACCGGCGAGGATGCCCGCCGCGCCAGGGAGTTCGGCGCCGAGGGCATCGGTTTGTGCCGCACCGAGCACATGTTCATGGACGAGACCCGGCTGCCGGCGGTGCGCCGGATGATCCTGGCCGAGGACGAGGAGCAGCGGGCGGCCGCGCTG
>DASSTH010000202.1:0-3758 GCA_035708025.1 Nakamurella sp.
GGCCTGCTGGCTGCCTGCGGCTCCGACGACACCGGCAGCTCCGGCGGGTCGAGCACCCCGCCCGGCACCACAACCGCCAGCGGCGGCGGGGGCGGCGGGTCGTCGTCCGCGGCCGCACCGGCGTCCTCGTCCTCCGGCGGCGGTGGGGGCACCGGCGGCGGAGGCGGCGGCGGCGAGATCACCGTCGGTGTGGTCACCGACATGGCCAACTTCGACCCGTACTACAACGGCACGGTCAACTTCATCCACATGCAGAACCTCGCCGAGTTCCTCATCGACTACGACGACAAGCTGACGCCGAAGCCAGCCGCGCTGACCAAGTGGGAACTGAACGAGGACAACACCAAGATCACCCTCACGTTGCGCGAGAACGTCAAGCTGCAGACCGGCAAGGTGTGGACCGCCGACGACCTGGTGGACGGCTTCAAGCGGGCCGCCGATCCGGACCAGGGCCAGCAGCTCAACGGCCCCATGGCGATCGTCAAGGACTACAAGAAGACCGGCGACTACGAGGTGGAGCTCACCTTCAACAGCCCGGTCGCCGAACTGCTGGTGACGGACCTGCTGGAAAGCTTCCCTATCGTCGACAAGGACAAGAACAACTCCGACTACCTGGCCACCAAACCGGCCAGCGGCGGACCGTTCCAACTGGAGTCCCGGGACCCGGGCAACAACCTGGTCATCACTCGGTGGCCCGACTACTGGAACGCCTCCGCGGTGTCGCTGGACAAGGCCACCTTCCGGATCTTCGACAACGACGACTCCATGGTCTCGGCGCTGCAGGCCGGCGAGATGGACGTGATCTACAGCTTCCCGGCGCGGCATGCGGTGCAGCTGAAGGACCAGTTCACCATCATCGAGGGCTACCCCGGCGCGCTGGTGGACTGCATCCGGATCAACCTCAACACCCCGCCGTTCGACAACATCAAGCTGCGTCAGGCGATCGCCCGGTCAGTCGACCGGCAGCGCATCATCGACGAGGTCTACTTCGGCTACGGCGATCCGTGCTTCCTGCCGTGGGGCCCGAACTCGCCGGCCAACGACCCGGCCTACGAGCAGAAGAACTCCTACGACCTGGACGAGGCGAAGAAGCTGCTGGACGAGTCCGGAGCTCCCAAGACCGCCGAGGCGCTGGCCGACGGGTCGAACTCCGATGCTCTGCAGATGCTGCAAATCCTGCAGCAGAGCCTCAAGCAAATCGGCTTCGACCTGAAGATCAACACCTTGGAGGCCCAGGCCTTCCGGCAGAAGCTGCTGGCCGGCGAGTTCGGTTTGCTGTTCGGGGGCATCGGCAACTCGTCCAAGAGCCCGTCCCGGGTGGCCACCAACTCCATCTACCGGACGGTGGACAACCCGGTGCTCAAGGACAAGACGCCGAAGGCGTACATCGATGCGATCGCCGCTTCGGAGAGCGCCACCACGGACGAGGCGGCGAAGGCCGCCTACGCCCAGCTGAACGAGGTGCTGTCCACGGAGTGCTTCGGCATTCCGGTGTGCACCCACATCACGCTGACCGCCTGCAAGAAGAACATCACCGGCATCACCCGCGACGTCGACGACCGGCTGGTGCTGGAAGGCGCCAAGGTCGGCTGACGACCCGGTGACGGATACAGCAAGGCCGGTGGCCGTCGAGGATGCCTCCTCGTCGGCCACCGGCCGGTCGTCCTCGGTTGTGCCGGATGCCGTTGCACCGGAGCCGGCTCCGACCCCGGCGCAGCTGTTCGACCTGACCGGCCGGGTGGCGCTGGTCACCGGCGGCGGCACCCACCTGGGTGCGGCGATGGCCGGCGCGCTGGCCGGCGCCGGCGCCGAGGTGCATCTCGCGTCACGGCGGCGGCAGGTGTGCGCCGAGGTGGCCGACCGGCTGACCGACTCCGGCGCCCGGGCGTTCGCCCACGGCTGCGACATCTCCGACCCGCAGGCGGTGCGAGAGTTGGTGGACGGCGTCGCGGCGGCCGGCGGCCGGCTGGACGTGCTGGTGGCCAATGCCGGAGGCTCGGCCGTGCGCGGCGCGTTCACCGACCTCGATCCAGCGGACCTGCGCGCCACGATGGACGTCAACGTGGTCGGTACCGCGAGCTGCGCCCAGGCCGCGGCCCGGCACATGATCCGGGCCGGCGGCGGATCGATCATCCTGATCGGGTCGATCCACGGGGCGCTGGGGTCGGACCGTCGGGCGTACGGCCCGGAGTGGGTGGGATCGGCCGCCGACTACCACATCGCCAAGGGGGCGGTGGTCAACATGGCCAGGGCCCTTGCCATGGAGTGGAGCCTGTCGGGCGTGCGGGTGAACTGCCTGAGTCCCGGTCAGATGCCGAAGCCGACCCTTCCGGCCGCGCAGGCCGAGCGGTTCCGGTCCGCGACCCCGCTGGGCCGGCTCGGCGTCCCGCAGGACCTGGCCGGTGCGGTGCTGCTGCTGGCCTCCGACGCCGGATCGTTCATCACCGGACAGAACTTGGTCGTGGATGGCGGCTGGAGCGCGCGCTGATCGGTCGGCCTCACCCGGTCCTGAGCAGCACCCGCCCGGGACGCCGCTCGGACGTGATCGCGCCATGCTCGACCATCACGACTCCGTTGACCACCACCAGTTCCATCCCGACCGGCGGGGTCGGTGCGGCGCCGAAGTCGGCGGTGTCCGCGACGCTGCGTGGATCGAACAACACCAGGTCGGCAGCCTTGCCCTCCGCGATGGTGCCCCGGTCCCGCATGCCCAGCCGGCGGGCGGTCTCGCCACTCATCTTCCGGATGGCTTGCTCCAGTCCGAGAGTTCTGTGCTCGCGGACGTAGCGGCCGAGGACACGCGGGAAGGTGCCGAACGACCGGGGGTGGATCCGCGCCCTGCCCTGGTCCATCGGGACCGCGTTCCCGTCCGAGCCCACCACGGACAGCGGATGCGCCAGGAATGCCTCGACGTCACGCTCGTCCCGGTAGAAGATCACCACCCGGACGGCGTTCCCGTACCGCTCGCACAGAGCCAGGGTGAACTCGTAGGGATCGGCCCCGGCCTCCGCGGCCAGATCCTCGATGGTGCGGGCGATGCCGTAGCCGTCCGGAGTATCGGCGATCATGAAGCGGTCCCACAGGAACGGGATCCCGTTGCCGGTGAACCAACCCTCGGTCATGTCCTGCAGCGCCCGCTTCCGGGCCGCCGGGTCCGACATCCGCCGGCGCATCGCCTCCGTCCCACCGGACTGCACCCACAGCGGGAGGTGCTGGGTCAGGGACGACGAGGATGCGATGTAGGGGTACACGTCACAGACGATGTCGATCCCGGTGGCTCGCGCCTGCTCCAGTTGGGCCAGCTGGCGGTCGGCCGTCCCCCAGTGCGCGGGGTTGTTGATGGCCATGTGACTGTGCTCCACGCTGACCCCCGACTCACGTCCGAGGTCGATGGATTCTCCGATGCCATCGGGCCCGCGAGCGTGGGTGGCGTACAGCGCCCCACGGGACGCCAGCACCCGGGCCAGCGCGACGATCTCGTCGAACGCCCCGTAGGCCGATGGCACGTGGGTCAGCCCGGTGCTCATGCCCCACGCCCCCTGGTCGAGGGCGATCGTCAGGTCGCGCCGCATTCTGCCGAGTTCGTCGGGGCTGGGCGGCCGCTGGTCGGTGCCCATCGCAGCGACCCGCAGGGTGCCGTGGCCGGCCAGCGGGGCGACATTGAGGCCCAAGCCGTTGGCCGCCAAGGCCCGCGCGTACCCGTCGAGGTCGGTCCAGGTGAACTCGGTCCGCGCGGTCGCGCGCGCGAGGTGGTCCTG
>DASSTH010000203.1:0-5437 GCA_035708025.1 Nakamurella sp.
CGGCCGCATCCGGGCGCGCGGCGCGGCCGGCCGGGAGCGGTGGGCGGTGTGCCCACCGGCCAGCCTGGCCCGCAGCGGCGCCAGCGTGTCGCCGGTGACGACGCCGGCGAACACCAGGTCCCACAGCGCCTCCAGCACCGCGGATTCGGGCGGCCCGGAGGCCCCGTCACCGCCGCCGTCCCACTGCGCGAGCTCGGAGCGGACGGCCTGCACCAGGGCCGGGAAGAAGTAGCCGCCGCCGCGGGCCAGCACCGAACGCACGGCGAGGTGCACCGGGTCCGCTGCGGGTTCTGCCACCGCGACCAGCGGTTCCCCCCGCCCGGGGCCGGCATCCGAAGTCGCGGGCGACGGCACCGGGAGGGTCAGCGGGGCGGAGTCGGCCAGATGCAGGCTGATCCAGCCGTCGTCGCTGCCCAACGCCCCGTGCCCGGTCCAGAGCACCTCACCGGACGACATCACCTCATCCAGCATGGCCGGTGTGTACTCCGGCACCCGAGCCGGCAGGATCAACGTCTCCAGCGCCGAGGCGGGAACCAGGGCGCCGGCCAGCTGTTCGACCGCCCGCAGCACGGCATCGGCGCCGTGCCCCCGCGCCCCGGACCGGTCCGGCTGCGGGCCCGGGGCGATGCCGTTCCAGGCGGGGAGGAACCCCCCGAGGGTCTGCGGCGGGACGGGTTCCACGTCGGCCCGCAGGGCGGCCAGCGACCGGCGGCGCAGCAGCCGCAACACCTCGGAGTCCACGTACTCGGTAGCGCCGTCCACCGCGCCGGGCGTGCCGAGCGGCCGGAACTCTCCGGTGGCGATCCGGCCGCTGTCGCCCAGCCGGGCCAGCCCGTCCCGCACCACGGCGATGCCCAGGCCGAACCGGGCGGCCACCTCCGCCGCGCCGAACGGGCCGTGTGTGCGGGCGTACCGGCCCAGCAGCCGGCCCAGCGGATCGTCCACCGCGGCCAGGAACACTTCCGGGACGCCGACCGGCAGGGCCACCCCGAGCGCGTCGCGCAACACCCCGGCATCGGCGGGATCGGCCCAGCGGCGCTGGCCGGCGATCCGCACCTCGATCGCCCGGCGGGCGCCGGTCAGCCGGGCCAGCGCCCCCGGCACGTCGGTCAGCTCGCTGCGATCGGCGATCTCCGGCTCGCTCAGCGGGCCCAGGATGCGCAGCAGGTCGGCCACCTCGTCGTCGTTGCGGGCGCGCCGGCCCTCGGACAGCCGCTGCAGGTCGGCCTGCACGGCGGCCACCGCGGCCGGGTCGAGCAGGTCGCGCAGCGAGACCGCGTCGGCGCTGCCCAGCAGTTCGGCGAGCAGGTCCGGATCGACGGTCAACGCGGCCGCGCGCCGCTCGGCCAGCGGGCTGTCGCCCTCGTAGATGAATTGCGCCACGTAGCCGAACAGCAGCGAGCGGGCGAACGGTGACGGTGTGGTGGTGGTGACCTCGGCGAGCGTTAGCTGGCGGGTGGCGATGGACCGCATCAGCTCCACCAGGGATGCGACGTCGAACACGTCGGCCAGGCATTCCCGCACCGCCTCGGCCACGATCGGGAAACTCGGGTATCCGGCGGCGACCTCCAGTAACTGGGCCGCGCGCTGGCGCTGCTGCCACAGCGGCTGGCGCCGGCCCACCTGCCGGCGCGGCAGCAGCAGCGCCCGGGCGGCGCACTCCCGGAACCGGGCCGCGAACACCGCCGAGCCGCCGACCTGCTCGGTCACCTCCTCCCGCACGGTGGCCGGGTCCAGCACCAGCAGGTCGGCCAGCTCGGGCAGGCCGCCCTCGTACTCGACGTCGGGCAGCCGCAGCACGATGCCGTCGTCGGAGTGCGCGGCCTGCACGTCTACCCCGTACCGTTCGCGCATCCGGGCGGCGATCACCAGCGCCCACGGTGCGTGCACCGCGGCGCCGTAGGGCGAGTGCAGCACCACCCGCCAGTCGCCCAGTTCGTCGCGGAACCGCTCCAGCAGCAGGGTGCGCTCGTCGGGCAGCACCCCGGTGGCCTCGTGCTGCTCGGCCAGGTATGCCAGCAGGTTGTCGGCGGCGAACTCGTCCAGGCCGATGTCCTGCAGCCGGCGCCGCGCCGCGGACCGCGCGGCGGCGGATGCCGACACCGCGCCCGCGCCGATCTCCCGGATGAACGCCCCGTGCGCCCGGCCCAGTTCGGCGGGCCTGCCCATCGAGTCGGCCTTCCAGAACGGCAGCCGCCCGGGTATCCCGGGAGCCGGCAGCACCAACACCCGGTCCCGGCCGATGTCCACGATGCGCCAGGAGGTCGACCCCAGCACGAACACGTCGCCGACCCGGGACTCGTAGACCATCTCCTCGTCCAGCTCGCCGACCCGCAGCCCCGGCCCCTCACCGCCGGCCAGGAACACCCCGTACAGGCCGCGGTCCGGGATGGTGCCGCCGGAGGTCACCGCCAGCCGCTGGGCACCCGGCCGGGCGGTGAGCAGGTTGCTGATGCGGTCCCACACCAGCCGGGGCCGCAGCTCGGCGAACTGCTCGCTGGGGTAGCGGCCGGACAGCATGTCCAGCACCGCCTCCAGGGCGCCGCGGCCGAGCGAGGCGAAGGGCGCCGACCGGCGCAGCAGCGCGTGCAGGTCGTCCACGGTGATCGGGTCCATGGCGCAGATGGCCACGATCTGCTGGGCCGCCACGTCCAGCGGGTTGCCGACCACCGAGAGTTGCTCGATCTGCCCGGCCCGCATCCGCTCCGCGGCCACCGCGGCCGACACCAGGTCGCCGCGGAACTTGGGGAACAGCACGCCCTTGCTCGGGGCGCCCACCTGGTGGCCGGCCCGTCCGATCCGTTGCAGCCCGGACGCCACGCTCGGCGGTGCCTCCACCTGCACCACCAGGTCGACCGCCCCCATGTCGATGCCCAGTTCCAGCGACGAGGTGGCCACGACGGCGGGCAGCCGGCCACTTTTCAACTCGTCCTCGATCAGCGTGCGCTGCTCGCGGGACACCGAACCGTGGTGCGCCCTGGCCAGCACCGGCGATGCCCCGGCGGACGCCCCCGACTGGGCCATGATCTGGGCCGGCGGAGCTGCGGGACGGGTGCCGGAACCGGCCTGGGTGTCGGTCGCCCACGGATCGTCGACCGTCCACGGGTCGTCCGGCGCCCCGGACAGCCGGTCTGCGTGGATCTCGTTGAGCCGGGCGGTGAGCCGCTCGGCCAGCCGCCGCGAGTTGGCGAACACGATGGTGGAGCGGTGCGACTCGACCAGGTCGGCCACCCGTTCCTCCACGTGCGGCCAGATCGAGGAGCGCGCCGGGCCGGCCACCGCCGATCCGGTCAGATCGCCGGTCGGGCCTCCCAGTTCGGCCAGGTCCGGCACCGGCACCACCACCTGGATGTCCACCTGCTTGGCGGCCGGCGGCACCACCGTGCTGACCGGGCGCCCGCCGGCCAGAAAGCGTGCCACCTCCTCCAGCGGGCGGACGGTGGCCGACAGCCCGATCCGCTGGGCGGGCCGGTCCAGCAGCGCGTCCAGCCGGTCCAGCGAGACGGCCAGATGGGCACCGCGCTTGGTGCCGGCCACCGCGTGCACCTCGTCCACGATCACGGTGTGCACCCCGCGCAGCATCTCCCGCGCCGCGCTGGTCAGGATCAGGAACAGCGACTCCGGGGTGGTGATCAGGATGTCCGCCCCGGACCGGGCGAAGTCGCGGCGGGCGGCGGCCGTGGTGTCGCCCGACCGGACGGCAACGTCGATCTCCGGCGCGGCTTCGCCGCGGGCGGCGGCCAGACCGCGGATGCCGGCCAGCGGCGAGCGCAGGTTGCGCTCCACGTCCACCGCCAGCGCCTTGAGCGGCGAGAGGTACAGCACCCGGCAGCGATGCCGGGGGTCGGGCTCGAGTGCGGGCGCATCGGTGGCGGCATCGACCGGCCGGCCGCCGGCGCGGTCGGTGACCAGGTCGTCGATGGCGGACAGGAACGCCGCCAGCGTCTTGCCCGACCCGGTGGGCGCGACCACCAGCGTGTGGTCGCCGTTCCGGATGGCCTGCCAGGCACCGGCCTGGGCGGGCGTCGGCTGCGCGAAGGAGGCGGCGAACCAGTCCCGGACCAGCGGGGAGAACCGGGCCAGCGGGTCGGCAGCGGAGTTCATTGGTCCGGCCGCGCCCGGCTGCGGAGCGTCCCCGTCACCGTGCGGTGGGACCGCCCGGGAGGCCTCCCCGTCACCGCCCGGTGGGCCGGACCGCCGTCGTCCCGTCACCGGACCATTGTCCAGTCCGGCACCGACACCCTCACTGGCTGACTGAACCGCCCACCGCGAAATTGTCCGATTAGCCGCGGCCAGCGGTGCAGTCAACGACAAGGCGACGGGGCACCGGCACCGGCGCACCTGGGTCAGCGGCTATGGCAAGGTGCACTCATGCGGATCCTCGTCACCGGCGGAGCCGGGTTCATTGGCGCCAACTTCGTCCATCGGGTGTGTGCCACCCGGCCGGACTGGCAGGTCACCGTGCTGGACGCGCTGACCTACGCCGGCAACCGGGCCAACCTGGACCCGGTGGCCGACCGCATCACCTTCGTGCAGGGGGACATCGCCGACCAGGCCACCGTGGACCCGTTGGTGGCCCAGGCGGACGCGGTGGTGCACTTCGCCGCCGAGTCGCACAACGACAACTCGCTGTCCGGCCCGTGGCCGTTCGTGCAGACCAACGTGGTGGGCACCTTCCACGTCCTGGAGGCGGTGCGCCGGCACGGCACCCGGCTGCATCACATCTCCACCGACGAGGTGTACGGCGACCTGGAACTGGACGATCCGAACCGGTTCACCGAGCAGACCCCGCTGAACCCGTCCAGCCCCTACTCCTCCACCAAGGCGGGCGCCGACCTGCTGGTCCGGGCTTGGATCCGCAGCTTCGGCATCGCCGCCACGGTGTCGAACTGCTCCAACAACTACGGCCCGTACCAGCATGTGGAGAAGTTCATCCCCCGGCAGATCACCGGCATCCTGTCCGGCGTGAAGCCCAAGCTGTACGGCACCGGGGCGAACGTGCGCGACTGGATCCACGTGGACGACCACAACGACGCGGTCATCACCATCCTGGAGCGGGGCCGGCTCGGCGAGACCTACCTGATCGGCGCGGACGGCGAGCGCAGCAACCGGGAGATCATCGCGCTGCTGCTGGAGTTGATGGGCAAGCCCGTGGATTGGTTCGAGCACGTGAACGACCGCCCCGGGCACGACCTGCGGTATGCCATCGACTCCGGCAAGCTGCGGGAAGAGACCGGATGGCAGCCGCGCTACCGGGACATCCGGGCGGGGCTGCGGGCGACCATCGACTGGTACGCGGCGCACCGCGACTGGTGGCAGGCGGCCAAGGAGCGCACCGAGCAGGCCTACGCCGCGCTCGGCCGCTGACCTCGGGACGAGCGTTCGTCCGGCTGATCACCTCGAATGCTGAGGATCGGCGGCCCGTCACGTCTGCCCA
>DASSTH010000204.1:0-2735 GCA_035708025.1 Nakamurella sp.
CGATCGTGGAGGAGCCGCACGACATCTCCGACGAGCACGGCACCGTCCGGCGGGCCGCCATCGCCACCTACGGCAACACCCGGCACTCATTGATCGACCGCAGCCGCTACACCGGCCCGTACCTGCCGGGCTATGTGGCGATGTCCTCGTCGTTCGTCAAGCGGGACGGAGCGCCCAAGCGTGTCTTCCAGGCGCTGGATCACGCGGTGGGCAACGTCGAGCTCGGCAAGATGGACTACTGGGTCGAGTTCTACAACAAGGTCATGGGTTTCGTGAACATGGCGGAGTTCATCGGCGACGACATCGCCACCGACTACTCGGCCCTGATGAGCAAGGTGGTGGCCAACGGGAACCATCGGGTGAAGTTCCCGCTGAACGAGCCGGCGGTCGGCAAGCGCAAGAGCCAGATCGACGAATACCTGGAGTTCTACGGCGAGCCCGGTTGCCAACACCTGGCGCTGGCCACCAACGACATCTTGCGCACGGTGGACGTGCTGCGCGCCGAGGGCGTGGAATTCCTGGACACCCCGGACACCTATTACGACGACCCGGAACTGCGCGCCCGGATCGGCCAGGTGCGGGTGCCGGTGGAGGAACTCAAGGCTCGCAAGATCCTGGTGGACCGGGACGAGGACGGATACCTGCTGCAGATCTTCACCAAGCCGATCGGCGACCGGCCCACGGTGTTCTTCGAGTTGATCGAGCGACACGGGTCGCTGGGGTTCGGCAAGGGGAACTTCAAGGCGCTGTTCGAGTCGATCGAGCGGGAGCAGGAGCGTCGCGGCAACCTCTGACCGTCCGGCACCCACCCTCCCCGGACCGGCGAGGATCAACTTCCCGACGCGAGGATCAACTTCGCGGTTATCCCGGCGAATCGGGCGTCGAACCCGCACTTTGATCCTCGCAAGCCGAAGTTGATCCTCGCGGAACGGGGGGACCGGCGCCGGGGGTCAGCGGGCGATGCGGACCAGGTAGGCGCGCCTGGTGGCGACCGCGGCCTGGGACACCGCCGCCTGCGGCACCAGTGCGGTGAACCCGTGCACCCCGCCGGGCCACAGGTGCAGCTCCACCGGGACGCCGGCCCGGGACAGCCGCGCGCCGTAGTCCAGGCACTCATCGCGGAACGTCTCCACGTCGCCGAACTCCAGGTAGGTGGGCGGCAGCCCGGACAGGTCCGTCGCGCGGCTCGGGGCGGCGTAGACCGGCACGTCGTCACCGCCGCGGCGATCACCCAGATAGGCCTCCCAGCCGGTGCGGTTGGCGATCCGGTCCCACCGGGCCTCGCCCTCCAATTCCTGGGACGACGCGGTGATCTCGCGGTCGTCCAGCATGGGGCACCACAGGATCTGGTGACGGGGCATCGGCGCGCCGCGGTCCCGGGCCAGCAGGACGGTCCCGGCGGCCAGGCCGCCGCCCGCACTCGCCCCGGCCAACGTCAGCCGCGCCGGGTCGATGCCCAACTCCGCCGTGTGCGCCGCCGTCCACAGCCAGGCGGCGAAGCAGTCGTCGATGGCGGCCGGATAGGGGTGCTCGGGTGCCAGCCGGTACTCGACCGAGACCACGACGTACCCGTCGGTGACGGCGTCCAGGATTGCCTCGCCCACGTCCCACCGGCTGCCCAGCACCATGCCACCGCCGTGGATGTAGAACATTCCCGGTGCGGGGCCGGCTGATTCCGTCGGACTGAGGATCACCGCGGGGATCACCGGGTTGTCCGGCGGCCCGGGGATGGTCCGTTCGGTGACGGTGATCGTGCCGTCCCGGCGCATCCAGTCCAGGTCGACCGGGACGGCGGCCGCGCGGCGCGCCGGGATGTCCTGCGGCCGGAGCGAGACGGGCGGCAGGTCGAGCACCGCCAGCGCAGCAGCGATCTCCGGATCGATCGGGGGATGACTCGGCACGGGCGCTCCTGGAACGGTAATCGGGGGACTGGCAGGCCACCTGCTGGCGGTGCTGAGTGTAGGCAGCGTCAGTGGGCGGTCCATCCGCCGTCCACCGGCAGGGTGACCCCGGTGACGTATCGCGCGGCATCCGAGGCCAGGAACACCAGAGCCCCGGTGACGTCGTCCTCGGTGGCCAGTCGGCCGAGCGGGACCTGCGCGGTGTAGTGCTGCACGAACGCCTCCGGCTGATCCGGAGTCCCGAGCCCGCCGGGACACAGACAGTTGACCCGCACGCCCGAGCGGCCCAACGCCGACGCCAGGTAGCGGGTGAGGCCGATCATCCCGGCCTTGTCGTAGGAGTAGAAGGCAGGCGACGTCATCGTCGTGCCCGCATAGATGCCAAAGGTCGGCCCGACGATCCCGTAGATCGACCCCACATTGATGACAGAGCCTCCGCCACCGGCGACCATGGCCGGAACCAGGGACTGGGTGAGCAGGAACAGCCCGCGAGAGTTGGTGGCGGAGGTGGCATCCCAATCGGCGGCGGTGGTGCCTTCCAGACCGGCGCCCTGGCGGTGCACCGCATTATTGACCAGCACGTCGATCCGGCCGAACCTCTCGGTGGCCTGCTCGGCGAAGACTGCGATGGACCCCGGGTCGGCCTGGTCCAGGCGCATCCCGACGGCTCCGTCGATGGCCGCGGCCGCGGCCTCCGCCCTGGCCAGTTCGCGGGAGGTGATGACGACCGTCGCGCCGGCCTGCGACAGCGCTCGCGAGAACGGCGTCCCGTACAGGCCGGTTCCGCCGGTGACGATCGCCACCCTGCCGTCCAGCCGGAACCGATCGAGAACG
>DASSTH010000205.1:0-5602 GCA_035708025.1 Nakamurella sp.
CACCGGCTGACCGCGGTCCGGGCGCCGGATGTCCGGCCACGATCCGGGGCGCGCGAGGCGTTCTGAACCCCGCCGGCGGGTAGGAGTGCGGGGTCGGGTGCGGCGAGGCACCCGGTCGGACACATGCACCAGGAGGCCGGGCGATGGACCGAGAATCAGCACAGTCGCAGGGGCAGGGGCAGGGGCAGGGGCCGTCCGAGTCCGGGTCCGCACCGCAGTCCCAGTCCGGGTCCGAACCGCAGTCCCAGTCCGGGTCTGAACCGCGGGCCCAGTCCCCGTCCCGGTCCGCCGTCCCACTCGCCGGCGTCGTCGGTGGCCGGTGCGCATCAGCCCGGTGACGCCGATACCCGCACGCTGCTGTCGGTGTATCTCAACGACCATCTGGCCGGCGCGGTGGGGGGCACCGAGCTGGCCCGACGGCTGGCTCGGGGTCACCGGGGCACCGACTTCGAGGCGGAACTCCAGCAGATCGCCGAACAGATCCGCGACGACCTGGACAGCCTGCGGCAGATCATGAACCGGCTCGGCATCCGGCCGGTCTGGTACAAGGCACCGCTGGCCATGGTCACCGAGCGGGTGTCCCGGCTCAAGCTGAACGGGCAGCTCCGGGGCCGTTCACCGCTCAGCACGCTGATCGAGCTGGAGGCCATGCAGCTGGGAGTGCACGGCAAGACCAGCGGCTGGCGGACGCTGCGCGAGCTGGCCGACACGGTTCCCGGACTGGATCCGGAGCAGCTGGACCGCTTGCTGGAGCGGGCGCACGACCAACTGGATCGGCTGGAGCGGATGCGCGTCACCGCCGCCGGCCGCGCGCTCGGACGCATGGATCATCAGCACCCTGGGTAGGCGACCACGTGCGCCGCGTCGCAGGAGGTGGCTGATGGCGGTGGAAGCGGACCGGCCCCAGGATGCCCTGACCCAGCTGGATGATCGCGTACCCACCGCCTTCTACTGGAAGCTGACCCTGCTGGCGACGCTCGGCGGCTTCCTGTTCGGATACGACACCGCGAACATCGGCTCGGTGCTGAACTTCGTGCCCTACCAGATGGATGCCTTCGTCACCGGCTATCTGGTGGCCGGTGCCTCGATCGGCGCCGCGGTGGGCGCGTTCGCCGCCGGGTTCCTCACCGACCGGTTCGGCCGCAAGTCGCTGCTGATCGCGGACGCCGGGATCTACGCCGCGGGTGCCATCCTGTCCGCGGTCACCTGGCACCTGGCCGTGCTGCTGATCGCCCGCACGCTGATCGGCCTGGCGGTGGGCGCGGACTCGGCCATCGCCACGGCGTACATCGCCGAATACGCGCCGAAGAGTCGCCGCGGGGCGCTGAGCATCCTGCAGCAATGGATGATCACGGTCGGGATCCTGGTGTCCTACCTGGTGGCGTTGATCATCTTCCTGATCTGGCCGGGTTCGGCGTTCGGCGCGGACTGGCGGGTGATCCTCGGCCTGGGCGCCATCCCGGCCATCGCCGGGCTGATCCTGCGCACCCGGATGCCGGAATCACCGCGCTGGCTGATCCACCGGGGCCGGCTGGACGACGCCCGCAAGGCGTTCCGGATGGTCGGGATGGACGCCACCACCGAGGACGTGCAGGCCAGCGCCGACCGGCTGGAGAAGGATGAGCGGGAGCGCGCCCACCGGTCGCTGTGGACGCCGGGCGTCAAGCGGGCCCTGTTGGTGGTCGCCGTGTTCATGGTGTTCCAGCAGATCACCGGCATCAACGTGCCCTTCTACTACGGCCCGAAGATCATGTCGCCGTTCTTCGGCGGCTCCGGCAGTGACGAACTGCACGCGGCGATCACCGGTGTCGAGGTGACGACGATCATGGCCGCGGTCAACGTGATCGCCACCTACTTCGCGTTCAAGTTCATCGACCGCATCGGCCGGAGACGGCTGGCCATGGGCGGTTTCGCGTTGATGGCGGTCTTCATGCTGCTGGGCGCGGCCGGCGACGGGTGGCTGGCCGGGGTGGCGCAGATCGTGGTGGTGATGATCGCGCTGGACCTGTTCATCGTGGCGTTCGCGGTGGGCGTCGGCGGGACCGGCTGGCTGATCCAGGGCGAGGTGTTCCCGACCGCCGTGCGCGGTAGGGCGGCCGCCCTGGGCGCCACCGCGGACTGGGTGGCGAACTTCTTGCTGGTGCAGTTCTTCCCGGCCTGGCAGGACGCCATCGGGCTGCCCTGGGTGATGGTGTGCTTCGCGGTGCTGGCGGTGCTGGCGGTGGCCTTCGTGGCCGGCTATCTGCCGGAGACCAAGGGGTTGTCGGTGGAGCACGTCACCCGCATCTTCGCCCGTGATGCCGAGCGCGGCATGCTGGCACCCACCCGCGGGGAACAGCAGCCGGAGGTGAACCGACGATGAAATGGCGGGAACTGGAACCGGACCGCCCGGATGCCGGGCGCGCCTTCGTGGTGGTCGGCGACCCCGGTGACGAGGCCTCCGGGATGCTCGCGGACTTCGCCACCGCGCAATCGCTGTCGGCGGCGCAGCTCACCGCGGTGGGCGCGTTCTCCCGGGGGACCGTCGGGTGGTTCGACCGGCGGGCCAAGGACTATCGCCGCATCGAGGTCGACCAGCAGTGTGAGGTGCTCAGCCTGCTGGGCGATGTCGCGGTCGGTCCGGACGGGCCGGCGGTGCACGCGCACGTGGTGCTCGGCCTGTGGGACGGCACGGTGCGCGGCGGTCACCTGCTGGCCGGCGAGGTGTGGCCGACGCTGGAGGTGATCGTGCGCGAGTCGCCCGCCCAGTTGGCCAAGACCTTCCGCCCGGAGATCGGGCTGGCGTTGATCGACCTGGATCGGTGACGGGAGATGCGACCGGTCTGGCAGGTGTGACGGGGCCGCCGGTCAGGCGTCGGCCGGGCGGGCCGGCGGCCGCTCGGTGCGCATGTGCGGTGCCGCGGATATCGCCGATACCAGGCAGATCGCCGCGGTGGTGCCGAAGGCCGCCGGGAAGCCCAGGGCGTCGGCGAGTCCACCCGCCACCAGCGGCCCGACCATGGACCCCACGTCACCGACCACTTGGTAGGTGGCGATCACCGAGCCGCGTCGGCCACTGGCCACGTCACCCAGGATGGCGCTCGGGCCGACCGCCTGGGCCGACGCGCCCACGCCGAGCACCACCATGGCGACTAGCAGCAGCCACAGCGCGGGCGGCGCGGTCAGCGCGGCCATGCCGCCGGCGCCGGCCAGCCCGCCGACTGCCACCACGCCCAGCCGGCCTCGCTTGTCCGACCAGCGACCGAACGGCAGCAGCAGCGCGGCGTTCACCGCGGCGGCGACCGCGAGCGCGTACCCGCTCCACTCCTCGCCGAGCAGCAGCGCCTCGGTGATGAACAGCGGCACGATCGCGGTGCGGACCGAGATGGCCCACTTGTCGGCCAGATCCGCCACCAGGGCCACCCTGAACTCCGGCAGCCGGAGCGCCTCCCTGATGCCCTCGGCCGGGACGTCCTCCCGACGTGCCGCCCGGGGACGGCGGGGGACGCGGGGGAGCGCGGCGAACGCGACCACCGCCGCCACGGCCAGCGTGCCGGCGTAGAAGAAGAACGGGGTGCGCAGGCTGATCGCGGTGAGCGGCCCACCGATGACCGGGCCGAGGACGCCGCCGAGCAGGAACGAGCCGGACCACACGCCCATCGCCCGGCCGCGCACCTCGGAGGGCACCCGGGAGGCCATCACGGACGCGGCGGCGACGCTGAACATGGCGGAGCCCGCGCCGCCGGCGCCGCGCAGCAGCAGCAGCTGCAGGTAGTCCTGGCTGAGTCCGGCCAGCGCGCTGGACACCGCCACGATCACCAATCCGCTGCCCAACACCGGGCGGGCGCCGAAGATGTCCACCAACCGCCCGACGCCGAACGCGGAGGCCATCCGGGCCGCCGCGAACAGGCTGATCACCAGCGCCGCCGCGGTGCGGCCCACGCCGAACTCCCGGGCAAACACCGGCAGCGCGGGCGCCACGATGCCGAAGCCCACCGCGACGCAGATGGCGATCACCGACAGGATCCACACCACCGGCGGAAGCCGCTGGTCCTCGGAGCGCCCGGCTTCGATCGTCACCCTGCGAGTCTGCGGGTTGTGCTCGTCGTATGGTTCGCCGGGTGGCATGGCAGTGGGCTGCCGGCCAGGTGGAAGACACCACGCAGCTGGAGTGCCGGGGCAGCAGCCTAGCTATCCGCAGCCGCCGCCCCAGGCCTCGCTCCAGTCGATGCCGTTGGTGTCCTGCACCTCCCAGTAGAACCGGCTGCGCGGCTGCTTGTTGGGGGCGATCTGGTCCAAGGTTTCGGCATCGTAAAGCCGGCCGTTGACCATCGTCATGATCACGCTGCTGCTGTTGCGGATGTCCTCCAGCGGATTCGCCGCCAGCACGATCAGGTCGGCCAGCTTGCCCACTTCCAGCGAGCCGATCTGGTCGCCGACGCCCAGGCTCTCGGCCGAGTTGATGGTCGCCGTGCGCAAGACCCGCTCCGGCGCCATCCCGCCCTCGGCGAGCAGGTTCATTTCCCAGTGCATGGCCAGCCCGGGCATCTCGCCGTGCGAGCCGGCGTTGATGCGCACCCCGGCGTCGTCCAGCTTCTGCACGCTCCGGGACACCGCCAGCACACCCACGTCGTACAGCTCGTCGGCCACGTGGATGGTGGTCATCGCGCGGGAGTGCGGTGGCGCCTCGTACGGCGTTCCCAGCGGGCTGTACCCGCTCAGACACGCCTGGATGTAGGTGCGCACCCGCGGGTCCTTCCACGGCGTGCTGTGCTGGTAGGCCCAGTTCTCGCCGAACAGTTCGCCGAAGGCCACCACCAGGGTGGGCGTGTTGGACACCCCGGCCAACGCCATCAGCTGGACCACGTCGTCGTACACGGTCGCGACCGGGAAGTTGTGCTCCAGATTGGTGTGCCCGTCCAGAATCATGCTGACGTTGTTGTAGAAGTGGGTTTCGCCCTCCACCACGATATTCACGCCGTGTTCTCGGGCCGCCTTGACCAGCATTTGCCGGTGCCGGCGGGCCGGCCACTTGTAGCTCTTGACCGCGATGGCGCCCAGGTTCTTCTTGTCTCCCACCACCCGCAGCGCATCGGCGTAGCTGTCGAGCGGCGTGTACAGGTGGAAGAAGTTGTGCGGCCGACCGTGGATCGCCGAGCCGGTACCGATCCAGCGCGGGCCAGTGGTCAGCCCGGCCTGGGTGGTCTCGGTGCTCTCAAAGGTGGGCAGTTCCGAAGGGTAGGGGTCAAAGTTCGTGGTCACTCCGAACGCCAGGGCGGCGAACCGGGGTGCCTGCTTCTGCGGGGTGACGCCGTTGCCGTACACCCCGTCGATGTGCCCGTGAGCGTCGATCAGGCCCGGCATCAGGGTGCGCCCCGCACAGTCGATAACCGTTGCCCCCGCCGGGGTCTCCACCGACTCGGCGTCGCCGACCGCGGCGATCCGGTTGCCGCGCACGATCACCGTCCCGGGCGCGTGCACGACGCCGCCGTGCATAGTGATGACGGTGCCGCCGACCAGCGCGACACTGCCCTCCGGGACGTCGGCCGACGCCTGCAGTTGCACGGTGTCCACGCGGGCGGCGGCCAGGTCCGGCAGCCCGTCACGCACCGGAACCGTATGC
>DASSTH010000206.1:0-22855 GCA_035708025.1 Nakamurella sp.
GCCGGCGAAGTCCGTCGACGCCCGCTGCAAGTGGACGGCCGCGCGGCGCAGGCCGTCGGTGTCCACATCCAGATCGCAGCCCATCGCCCCTCCCGACACTTCCCACGCCACCCGCGACCCTGCGCCCGGCGTCCCCGCAGCCTCCGCAGCCTCCGCGCATGCCTGCGCGGCCACCGCGCACGCCTCACCGGCCAACGCGCCCGCCTCACCGGCCACCCCGCACGCCCCGGCGCCGCCCGGATGCGCGCTGCGCGGCCCGTCCCGGGGGGCGCTCCAGCACGCTAGGTGGCGCCCGGGCGGTCGCGCACCGGCCGCGGCGATTCTGTGGATGGAAATCGGACAGGGGGACAACTCGACCGGCATCGGTGACGGACCGGATGGTGCCGACGGGCACCATGGAGCCATGACTCCTATGTGGCCTGGCGTGGGACCGCGTCCCCGCGACGAGTTGGCGCAGTGGAGCGACGCCCCGGCGGCGGACATCGCTCTCGCGCCGGTTCCCGGGTTCACCGAACCATCCCCGCCCGGCCGGGTGCACCTGGTGGGCGGCCGAGGGGTGTTCGTGCGCCGCACCGCCGGCCCCTCGGACGGCCCGGAAGCCTGGTACATCCATGGCCTGGCGGGGGCGTCCGGCAACTGGGACCGGCTCGCCGCCGCGCTGTCCGTGGTGGCCACCGGCTGGGCGCCCGACCTGCCCGGGTCCGGGCGCTCGGACCCGCCGCCGGGCGGGCGATACCCGTTGGTCGGCGAGGCGGATCTGGTCGCGGCACTGATCAAGAAGCTGTCACCCGGGCCGGTGCACCTGGCCGGCAACTCGCGGGGCGGGGTGGTCGCGACCTATCTGGCCGCCAGACATCCGGACCTGGTGCGCAGCCTGACGCTGATCTCGCCGGCGGTGCCGGACCTGCGGCTGGTCGGGGAGCGGGGCGCGGACGCCCGGTTGGCGCTGCTGATGCTGCCGGGGACCACCGCGGCCGCGGAGCGCCGACTGGCGGCCCTGACCCCGCTGGCACGGGCCAGGGGCATGGCGGCGGTGTGTTTCGGCGAACCGGAGGCGCTCAGCGACGCCGACCTGGCGGCCGCCGAGCAGGAGATCGCCTGGCGGTCCGACCTGCCCTGGGTGCACCGGGCGACGATCGACTCGCTGCGGTCGCTGATCCGCGCGCAACTGATGCCGCTGCGGTGGTCGTTCGCCGCCGCCGCCCGGCAGGTCCGGGTACCGGTGCTGGTGGTGTGGGGGACCCGGGACCGCCTGGTGGACGTGCGGCTGGCCCGGCGTACCGCGGACGCCTTCGCCGATGCCCGGCTGCTGGTGCTGCCGCGGACCGGTCACGTGGCGCAGATGGAGCGCCCGGTCGAGACCGCCCGCGCCGTGGCGGCGCTGTGGTCCACGGCCGATCGGCGCTCCGGCAGCGATCCGGTGCCCGTCCCTGCTGGCGCGCCGCAGCCGGTCGCCGCGCGGCCTGTGGCAACCTGACGGCGTGACCAGCGGCAGCAACGGGCGGGGCACGCCCGGTGGATCCCGCGGGTCGCGCAACCGGCCGGCGCCCGCCGGGTCGGACGGGCACGGGCCGAAGGGTCACGACGGCGGCGACGCGGGCACGGCTCGCGAGGGTGCGGTGCGTCACGGCGCCGCGGTCCGCCGCCCGGATTCCGTCGCCCGCCGGCCGGACCGCGCCTCCCGGCGCCCGGAGTCGACATCCCGCCCGGACCCCGCCTCCCGCCGGCCGGAGGTTCCCGGTCAGGGAGCGAAGCTGGCCCGCTCGACGTTGTGGGACGACGACCAGCCCGCCGGAGCGCAACCGCTGCGGGCCTCGTGGACTCCGGTCCCGCCGCCGGCGGAGCCGAACTCCAGCCGCAAGGCCCGACCGCAGCGCCGGCGCAGCGCGCTCGGCTGGTTCGTGCACCACTACGGCTGGCGGGCCTACGCCCTTCCGGTGCTGGCCGCGTTGACGGTGGTCGCGGTGATCCAGCTGGCCGGCTCGCCCGACCCGGATCCGGCGAGCGCCGGCCCGGCGGCCAGCGGCACCAATTCGGTCACCGTCACGGTCGGGTCGTCGGTGCCGACCACCGTCACCGTGGAGAAACCCGGGCCGACCACCACCGTCGGGGATCCGCCGGGGACCGCCACCTCGAGCGCCGATCCGACCGGCAGCACCGCGGCTGATCCGAACGGCAGCTTCCATGGCGTGGCGGCCGGAGCGCTGCCGCCCGGCGGCGCGTTCGCCCGGACCGGCGCCGGGACCTTCCACGTGGTGCCCGGCACCTCACCGGCGGTCGGCTCGGGTTCGGAGCACCGGACGTACACCATCGAGGTCGAGGACGGCATTCAGAGCGCCGCCAACGACGCGCTGTTCGCCGACGCCGTGGTGCGCATCCTGTCCGACAGCCGGTCCTGGATCGGCGGCGGCAAGTTCACCCTGCAACGCATCGACCACGGATCGCCGGACTTCCGGATCAGCCTGACCAGCCAGATGACCGTCCGGGCCCCGCAGAACTGCGGCTGGCAGATCCAGTTGGAGGCAAGCTGCTACAACCGGCTGGACGGGCGGGTGTTCGTCAACGACGCGCGGTGGGTGCGTGGGGCGGTGTCCTACAACGGCGACCTGGGTTCCTACCGGGTGTATGCCATCAACCACGAGGTGGGCCACGCCCTCGGGTTCCACCACCAGCCCTGCCCGGAGGACGGCGGGCTGGCTCCGGTGATGATGCAGCAGTCCTGGAGCACCGCGGACGACGACCTGGCCCAACTCGACCCGGGTGGCCCGGTGGCGGCCGACGGCAAGGTGTGCCGGGCCAACCCGTTCCCCTATCCCCGGGGCCCGAACGGATCGGCGACCGCTACCGGCGCGGCGACGACCACCGGAACGGCGGCGACCACCGCCGGCACCGGGTCGGCCGGCGGCACCGGCACCGGCTGAGGCGCAGCGCGGGCGCTGTCCGGCCGCTGTGCCACACTGGCGGGCGTGACCGAGACACTGGTTGCCGGAACGCTTCCGCCGCTGGTCGAGCCCGCTGCGGAGCTGACCCGCCAGGAGGTGCAGCGCTACTCCCGGCATCTGATCATCCCCGAGGTCGGCGTCACCGGGCAGCGCCGGCTGAAGAACGCCAGGGTGCTGGTGGTCGGCGCCGGCGGACTGGGGTCACCCGCACTGCTGTACCTGGCCGCCGCCGGGGTCGGCACCCTGGGCATCCTGGACTTCGACACGGTGGACGAGTCCAACCTGCAGCGGCAGGTGATCCACGGCCAGTCCGATCTGGGCCGGTCCAAGGCGCGGTCCGCGGCGGAGTCGGTGGCCGAGGTGAACCCGCTGGTCCGCACCGTGCTGCACGAACAGCAGCTCAGCGCCGACAACGCGCTGGAGATCTTCTCCGGGTACGACCTGATACTGGACGGGACGGACAACTTCGCCACCCGGTACCTGGTGAACGACGCGTGCGTGCTGCTGGGCAAGCCCTACGTGTGGGGCTCGATCTTCCGGTTCGAGGGCCAGGTCAGCGTGTTCTGGGCCGTACACGGTCCGCAGTACCGGGACCTGTACCCGACACCGCCGCCACCGGGAATGGTGCCGTCCTGCGCCGAGGGTGGCGTGCTCGGCGTGTTGTGCGCCTCGATCGGGTCGGTGATGGTTACCGAGGCGATCAAGCTGATCACCGGGATCGGGCGCAGCCTGCTGGGCCGGCTGATGGTGTACGACGCGCTGGAGATGACCTACCGGACGGTGACGGTCCGGCGGGATCCGGCCGGCGAGCCGGTGACGGGACTCATCGACTACGAGACGTTCTGCGGGGTGAGCACACCGGAGGCCGCGGCGGCCGCCGCCGGTCACACCATCACCGCCGGCGAGTTGAAACGGCGGATCGACGGCGGCTCGCGGTTGCTGCTGGTGGATGTGCGCGAGCCGGCCGAGCACGAGATCGTCTCCATCCCGGGGTCGGTGCTCATCCCCAAGGACCGGATCCTGTCCGGCGAGGCGCTGGCCGATCTCCCTCAGGACCGGCCGATCGTGCTGCATTGCAAGAGCGGCGCACGGTCGGCGGAGTGCCTGGCCGCGCTGCACGCCGCCGGGTTCGCCGATGCGGTGCACGTCGGCGGCGGCGTGCTGGCCTGGGTGGACCAGGTGGATCCCTCCCTGCCGCGGTACTGACCCGGGCACGCCGGTCGGCCCGCGCCCTGCGACGTTCCGGACGAACGGACCGGTACCGTCCCTGTCGTGACCGCACCCCCCGAGCACGTGCTGGCCGCCTTCGGGCTGGCCGGTCACACCGGTGAACAGCTGGCCGGCGGCACCGGACGCACCTGGCGGTTCGGCGACGGGGTGCTCAAGCCGGTGGACAACCCGGTCGAGGCGGCGTGGGTGGCCGGCGTCTTCGAGTCCCTGCGGGTGTCCGGTATCCGGGTGGCCCGCCCCATCCGCTCGTCCGACGGCCGGTGGGTG
Organism: Nakamurella sp.; assembly: GCA_035708025.1. Taxonomy (GTDB): domain Bacteria; phylum Actinomycetota; class Actinomycetes; order Mycobacteriales; family Nakamurellaceae; genus Nakamurella. The sequence continues at coordinate 4,440 of DASSTH010000206.1, forward strand.
GTCGGCGGCTGGTCGGCGCAGCGGTTCGTCTCCGGACGTCCGGCCGCGCGCTACGACGACATCGTGGACGCCTCGTTCTCGCTGCACGAGGCGCTGGCCGGCCAGCCCGAGCCGCGCTTCCTGCGGGACCGGCAGGACGTGTACAGCTGGGCGGACCGGCTGGCCTGGGGCGAGATCGAGGACCGCGACCAGCGGCTGGGTGACGGGCACGGCGCCCGGCTGTTCCACCAGCTCGCGGAGGGCCGCCGTCCGGTGCAGCTGCCCAGCCAAGTGGTGCACGGCGACATGTTCGGCAACGTGCTGTTCGCCGGTTCCGCACCACCCGCCGTCATCGACTTCACCCCGTACTGGCGGCCGGCCAACTATTCCGCCGCGGTGATCGCGGTGGATGCGCTGTCCTGGGGCGGTGCGCAGACGGACCTGGTGGAGCGCTGGTCGCACCTGGAGGAATGGGCCCAACTGCTGCGCCGTGCGGTGCTGTTCCGGCTGGCGCTCAGCCTGGCCCACCCCCGCACGACGCCCGAGTCGATGGTGGAGATGCTCACCGCCGCCGAGGTTCTCGGCCCGTACCTTTCCTAGCCCGCCTGGCCCGCCGCCGACCGGGTGGGGGATCCTTCGGGCTTCCGTTCCCGCCGGCGCGTAGATCCTCGGCCGACGTGGCCGCGGCGCGCCGTTCCGGTCCGCGCGGCGCGGCGCTACGCCGGACCGGGGTGTCCGTGCCATCCGCCGTCGTCGCCAGCGTGGCCATCGTCGCCAACTCCGACGGCGGGAGGCCCGCGGCCATGATCGACAGCATCAGATGTGCCAGCCGGTGGTCGGGCTGCACCGCCAGCGTGCGGTCCACCGCACACTGCGCCAGCGCTCCGTCGCCGTAGCGGTAGGCCACCACCGCCAGCACCGCACACAGTTCCGCGGACTCTTCGTCCGGACACCAGGAGGCCACCGAGATCAACACCGGCAGCAGGTCCGGGTCGTCCGCCCCGACGGCCGCGCCGATGATCCGGTCCCGGGTCGCCACGTCGGCGCACAGCACGATCAGCTCCGCTGCCGTGTCGGCGTTCACGCATCCCGTCTCGCCGTGCTCCGTCATCGCCGTGGCCAGGGCGGCCCGGGCGCGCTCCGCGAACACGCGCCGGATGTGCGACCGCCGGCCGCCGCTCAGGGCGGCCCCCCATTCCTCGCACACGTCGACGATCGCGGCGCGGGCCTGGACCAGCAGGTCCCCGCTGGGGCCGGCGATGGACGCGCGCAGTGCCTCGCGGTTGGGCAGCACCCGCCGGCCCGACATCGCCGATGCGGCCGCGAGTTCCCGGATCTGCTGGTCGTCCGCCGACAGCACCGGCACGCCGGGATCCAGCGCCATCGATCCGACGGAACTGGCGTCCCGGATCGTGCCGTCCCGGACCGACAACGCCGCCGTCACCGGCACGCCTGCCTCGGCGAGTCCGGACAGCAGCGCCTCCAGCGCGGCGGGCCGAGGGCCTTGGTGGTAGCAGATGACCGCTGCGGCGTCGGCGTAGTGCAGCGCGGCGCTGATCAGTTGCTCGAGCGCATCATTGGCTTCCGGTGGGCACAGGTCGACCCGCGCGACCGGGCCGATCCGCCCCCGCGGAGCGCGCAGGCACAACAGCACCAGGCTCTCCTCGGGTACGAAGCCCAGGAATTGCGGCACGGCCGCGACGAGGCCCTGCGGGCCGGAGAGCCGGACCACGGCGGGAGAGGCGCCAGCGGAGTTCGTCATGGACCGACGATCTACCGGACGCCGCTCCGAGGTCCACCCACCTGCGCGAAATGTGGATGAATATCGGACAGGGGGACAACTCCGTCTCCCTCCGATGGGGAACGCTAGTCAGCCGCGCCAGCGGTAACGCCGCAGGTTCACCCGGCCGGCCGCGGCCGGCACTCCCTCGATGCGCAACAGCTCGCACTGCCGCTCGACCAGGTGCGGAGCGGGAGTGCCGTCGGCCCGCAGCACCCGGTGCCAGGGCGTGGCGTCGTCGGAGAGTTCGGCCAGCACACGGCCGACCAGACGCGGTGACGGGGTTCCGGCCAACGCCGCGATGTCGCCGTAGGTGGTCACCCGCCCGCGCGGGACGGATGCCACCACGTCCAGGATGCGTTCGGCCAGCACCATGTCCACGCCGGTCATTCTTGCCCCGGCCGCCCCGCGGCGGGCGGCCGGCCGGACAGCCGGCTTACGTGTGCCACCGGTGCCCGGTGCCGGGCCGCTGGCGTCCGGCGGTGCCGGCGCGGGCGGTGGGTCCCGCCGCCCGGGGACTGTCGTAGCCCCGTGGTGGTATGGATCCGTGCTCGTGACCACCGCATCCGCACCGCCCGACCGGCACCGCGCAGCGCCCGCTGCGGGCGGTCGTGGGCGGCCCACGCCCGCCCGACATCGCTTGCTACGCCCCACTTCTTCCCGGTCCGGCGCGCTGCCGGCGTCGCCGGAGCAGCGGGCCGTCATCGAGCACCCCGGGGGACGGCTGCGGGTGCTGGCCGGGCCGGGAACCGGAAAGACGGCGACCATCGTGGAGGCCGTCGCCGACCGGGTGCTGCGCCGCGGAGTGGACCCCGGGCAGATTCTGGTGCTGACCTTTTCGCGGCGTGCCGCGGCGGAGCTGTCCGACCGGATCTCCGCCCGGCTGGACCTCACCGTCACCGAGCCGCTGGTGCGGACCCTGCACTCCTACGCCTACGCCCTGGTGCGGTCCTCCGCGGTGGCCGCCGGCGATCCACCGCCCCGGTTGTTGGACGCCGGTCAGGCCGACCTGATGGTGCGGGAGATGCTGGCCGGCCATGCGGACGCGGGGGGTGCCGGGTGGCCCGAGGGGCTTCGGGCGGCGCTGCGGGTGCCGGCGTTCGCGGCGGAGCTGCGGGAGTTCCTGCTACGGACGGCGGAGCGGGAGATCGCACCGCGCCGGATCGCCGAGTTGTCCCGGCACCACCGCCGGCCGGAGTGGCGCGCGGTGGCCGAGTTCATCACCGAGTACCGCAATATCGCCGACCTGCGGCAGGCGTCCAGCCGGCTGGGCGCCGCGCTGGATCAGGCCGAATTGACCGTCGCGGCGCTGGACCGGCTGGCGGAACCGGAGGTGCTGGCCGCCCAGCAGGCCCGCATCCGGCGCATCTTCGTCGACGAGTACCAGGACGTGGATCCGGCCCAGGAGCGGCTCATCGGGATGCTGGCAGGCGGCGCCGATGAACTGGTGCTGGTGGGGGACCCGGACCAGGCGATCTACACCTTCCGCGGGGCGTCGGCGGGTGCGCTCGATCGGGTCGGGGTGGATCGCACCGTCACCCTGAGCACGTCGCATCGGCTGCCGGCGGAGCTGGTGGCGGCCACCCGGCGGGTCGCCGGGCTGCTGCCGGGTGCGGCCGGCCATCGCCGCCTGAGAACGGCGGATCGGGACGCGGCGGGATCGCTCCAGGTGCGGACCCTGCCCAGCAGGGCGCGGGAGGCGGCCTTCGTGGCCGACCAGTTGCGGCGCGCGCACCTGCGGGACGGCATCGCCTGGTCGGACATGGCCATCGTGCTGCGCTCCCCGGCCGGTTCCGCCGAGCCGCTGCGCCGGGCCTGCGCCGCGGCCGGCGTACCCGTCGCCGGCGGCCCGGTACTGCCGTTCGCCGCCGAGCCGGTGGTGGTTGCACTGCTGGACGTGCTGCGGGCCGGGCTGGACCCGCGGTCGCTGACTGCCGACACCGCGCTGTCCCTGCTGTCCGGGCCGCTCGGCGGTCTTGACCCGTTGGCGCTGCGCCGGCTGCGCCGCGCCGTGCGGGGGGCGGGGGCCAGCGGCGACGTACTGGCCGGCATCCTCGCCGGCCGGGTGGAGCTGCCGCGGGAAGTGGCGGCGGACCTCGCCGCGCCGGTGCGTACCGTGGCCGAGCTGATCGACCTCGCCCGCGCCGGTGCCGCCGAACCCGCCGCGGAGGATGTGCTGTGGCGCATTTGGCAGCGCTCCGGGGTGGATCGTCGGCTGGTGGCCGACAGCGAGCGCGGCGGCCGGGACGCGGCCGCCGCGGACGCCGCACTGGACGCGGCCGTGACGCTGTTCGACCGCGCCGCCGAGCTCGCCGACCAACTGCCGGGTGCCGGGGTCCGAGGGCTGCTGGAGCTGGTGGGCGGACAGCAGATACCCGGCGCGCCCCTGGCGGTTCCCGGCCGCGACACCGACGCGGTCACCATGCTGTCCGCGCACGCCGCCAAGGGCCTGCAATGGGAGATGGTGGTGGTCGCGGGCGTCCAGCAGGACACCTGGCCCGACCTGCGCCCGCGGAGCAGCCTGCTCGGGCTGGCCGCGCTGCTGGACGCTCACGAGGGCGTGCAACCCGGCCTCCCGCCGGCCGGCCGGCTCGCCGAGGAGCGCCGGCTGTTCTACGTGGCCGTCACCCGGGCGCGGCGCCGCCTGCTGGTGACCGCCGTGCACGACGACGAGAACGCACCGTCACGGTTCCTGGCCGAACTGACCGGCACCGAGGAGCTGCCGACCGGGTGGCCGGTGGAGGCCTCCGGCCGGCCGCGCCGGTCGCTGCACCTGGCGGCGCTGATCGCCGAGTTGCGCCGGACCGTGACGGCCGCCGACGCGGAACCGGCCGACGCCCGCCGTGCCGCGGAGGCACTGGCCCGGCTGGCGGCCGCCGGCGTGCCGGGGGCGCATCCGGACAACTGGTACGGGCTGGCCGGGTTGTCCACCAGCGACCCCCTGGTCCCCGACGGCGCGCCCGTGGTGCTCTCGCCCTCCCAGGTGGAGTCGCTGCTGGCATGCCCGCTGCGGTCGGTGTTGGAGCGCGGCGGTGCCCGCACCCCGCCGGGCCAGCCGCAGCTGCTGGGCATCGCGGTGCATGCGCTGGCCCAGGGCGTCGCGGCCGGTGTCACCGACGCCGAACTGGCCGCCGCCACCGACGACTTTCTGGCGGCGCAGGACCAGCTGCCCGCCTGGGAGGTGGCTCGGTTGCGCCGGCTGGTCGAGGCGATGACCCGGGCGCTGCGCTCCTGGGTGGACGGTTCGGCCTCCGGCCGGACGTTCGCCGGTTCGGAACTGCCGATCGAGGTCCAGCTGCCGGCCGGGGACGGGCAGGACCGTCCGGTGCGGCTGGTCGGCCGGGTGGACTGGTTGTCGCTGGACGCCCAGGGCCGACCGGTGGTGACGGACTTCAAGACCGGCGCCACCGTGCCGACCCGGGCGGCGGTCCGCGAACACGCCCAACTGGCGGTCTACCAGCTCGCGGCGGCGCTGGGAGCCTTCCGCGAAGGCGCGGCCGGCGCGGCGGAGCCGGAAGGAGCCGCCGACGGCGCTGCCACCGGCACCGACACACCGGGCACCGCTCACGCGGCCGGCGGCAGCGGCGGGGCGGAACTGGTGTATTTGCGGACCGGAACGCCGAAGACCCTGGTGCAGCCACCCCTGACGGAGTCCGACGGGCTGCGGTGGGCCGAGCAGCTGCGCCAGGCCGCCGAGTCCGCCGCCGGGTCCGCGCTGCTGGCCCGCCAGGGGGAGGGCTGCAACCGCTGCCCGGTGCGATCCTGCTGCCCGCTGCAGCCCGAGGGGCGGCAGGTGGTCCGGTGACGATGACCACGACCGGCGCCGGGAACGCCGGGCCGGCGGCGGCCGCCCACGGCGCACCGGGTTCGGCGCCGCCGCTCGGCCCGCAGGAACTGGCTGCGGCGCTCGGCCTGCCGCCGCCGACCGACGAACAGGCCGCGGTGATCACTGCGCCGCTGGCCCCGGCGCTGGTGGTGGCCGGCGCCGGCTCGGGCAAGACCGAGACCATGGCCGCGCGGGTGGTCTACCTGGTTGCCAACGGCCTGGTACGGCCGGAGGAAGTGCTGGGACTCACCTTCACCCGCCGGGCGGCGGCGGAGTTGTCCGGCCGGATCCGCCGCCGGCTTCGCGGGCTGGCCGGCGCCGGCATCCTGGACCCGGAGCGGGCCGCAGCCATCGGTGACGGGGAACCCGTCATCGGCACCTACCACTCGTTCGCGGGGCGGCTGATCACCGAGTTCGGCCCGCTCGGCGGCATCCAGCCGCCCACCCGGGTGCTGTCGGCCACCGGCTGCTGGCAACTGGCGCGCGGCATCGTCGGCCGCTGGGACCGCGACCTGGACACCGACGCCGGCCCGGAACGGGTCACCCAGGACGTGCTCGCGATCGCCGGTGCGTTGGCGGACCACCTGGCCGACCCGGCCTCGCTGGCGGCCGCGCTGGACCGACTGCTGGCGGCGCTGAACTCTGCGCCGCCGGGCGGCCGCCAACGCGGGCCGGTGCACTCCGGCCTGGTCGATCCGCTGCGTCAGCTCGCGCAGCGCCGGGCGGTGATCCCGCTGGTGCAGGCCTACGACGAGGCCAAGCGCACTGCCGGCGCCGTCGACTTCGCCGACCAGATGCAACTGGCGGCGGCGCTGGTGCTGGCCTCGGATGCGATCGGCGCCGCGCTGCGGCAACGCCACCGGGTGGTGCTGCTGGATGAGTACCAGGACACCGGGCACGCCCAGCGGGTGATCCTGCGAGCGCTGTTCGGGCGGCGGACCGACGGCCGGGGCGCGCACCCCGTCACCGCCGTCGGCGACCCGGTGCAGTCCATCTACGAGTGGCGCGGCGCCTCCGCCTCCAACCTGCCGCGGTTCGCCACCGACTTCCCGCGGACGGATGGCTCGCCCGCCCCGGTACTGCCGCTGCTGACCAGCTTCCGCAACGCGGCGCGGGTGCTGTCGCTGGCCAACACGATCTCGGCACCGGTCCGGTCCACCGGCGTGCCGGTCGGCGAGCTGCGCCCGCGGCCCGGCGCTCCGGACGGCGCGGTGCACTGCGCGGTGCTGCGCACCGTCGACGACGAGACCTGTTGGCTGGCCGACACCATTGCAAGCCTGTGGCGTGCCGCGGAGCGGCCGCCCAGCACCGCCGTGCTGCTGCGGCGGCGGGCCGACATGCCGGCGGTGGCGGCCGCCTTGCGCGAGCGGGGACTGCCGGTGGAGGTGGTCGGCGTGGGCGGCCTGGTGGACGAGCCGGAGGTGGCGGACCTGATCGCCATGCTGCGCCTGGTGGTGGATCACCAGGCCGGACCGGCGGCCGTGCGCATCCTGACCGGAGCCCGCTGGCGGCTGGGTGCGGCCGACCTGGCCGTCCTGGCGCGACGCGGCCGGGAGTTGCAGGCCGGTCCCGGCAGGTCGGGCGGGCGGGAGCCGGGACCGCCCGGGCTCGACGGCATGCGGGCCCCGGCCGCGCCGGGACGCGACAGCGGGGCGGCGGCCCGGTTGCGCACGGCGCTGGCCGAGGCGGTGGGCGGGGAGGACGTCGACGTCGCCGGGCTGGTCGACGCCATCGCCGACCCCGGCCCGGCCGACCGCTATTCACCGGCCGGATACCGGCGGATCACCGCGCTCGGCCGGGAGCTGCGCCGGCTGCGGAGCAGGCTGTCGTTGCCGCTGGTGGACCTGGTCGCCGAGCTGGAGCGGTCGACCGGACTGGACGTCGAGGTGCTGCTGACACCGGATGGCCGTGCCCACCTGGACGCCTTCGCCGAGGTGGTCGCCGACATCGCCGCCGCCGGGGCCGGTCCGGTGGAGCTGCTGGACCACCTGGCCACCGCGGCGGAACGGGAGGACGGCCTCGCACCCGGCGCGGTGCAGCCGGTCCCCGGCCGGATCCAGGTGCTCACCGTGCACGGAGCCAAGGGCCTGGAGTGGGACGTGGTCGCGATACCGCACCTGTCGGCCAGGGTGTTCCCAGGTGAGCGCACCAGCAGCTGGCTGGGCGATCCCGGCAGGTTGCCGCCGGACGTCCGCGGCGACCGGGACGACCTCCCGGATCTGGTTCTGCCTCCGGGAGCCGACCAGGGCGAACTGGCCGCGGCCCTCAAGCGGCACGTCGGGCAGTTGGGCGTGGCTCAGCAGGTCGAGGAGCGCCGGTTGTTCTACGTGGCGCTGACCAGGGCGCGGCACACGCTGCTGCTGTCCGCGCATCACTGGGGCGCCACCGGGGCTCGTCCGCGGGGCCCGGGAAGCTTCCTGACCGAATTGGCCGGGCACCCGGCGATCGGTGAGCCGGCGGCATGGGCGGACCCGCCGGCGGACGGCGAGCGCAACCCCATGACGGCCGAGCCGAGGACCGCACTCTGGCCGGTTGACCCCTTGCTGGGACGGCGCGAGGCCGTGCGGGCCGGGGCGGATCTGGTGCGGGCGGCCGTGCGCCGGCTGCAGGAGTCGGCCGCCGGCCGGGCGCCGGCTGCCGCCGAGGCCGGATGGCCCGAGCCGGCGCCGCCACCCGGCCCCGTCGAGGATCCCGGTGACGGCCCGCCGGCCGCCGCGGGTGACGGTCCGCCGGCCACCGCGACGGCACCGGGCGAGGCCGAGGCCGGCGACGGCGGAGACCCGCACGGGTGGTTCCGGGACGTCGACCTGCTGCTCGCCGAACGGGCGGCGGCCGGGCGCGAGCCGGTGCTGGACGCCCGGCTGCCGGCCACCGTCTCGGTGTCGAACCTGGTCGACCTGGCCGCCGACCCGCAACGACTGGCCCGGCGACTGCGCCGCCCGGTGCCGCTGCCACCGGCGCCGCAGGCCCGCCGGGGCACCGCCTTCCACGCCTGGCTGGAGCGGCACTTCGCCGGTGACCCGCTGCTGGACATCGCGGACCTGCCGGGAACGGACGACCGTGATGCCGCGCCGGACGCCCGGTTGCCCGAGCTGGTGGACGCCTTCTGCCACTCCGCGTGGGCCGATCGCACTCCGGTCGCCGTCGAGGTGCCGTTCGTCACCCGGATCGGCGGGCTGACCGTGCGCGGACGGATCGACGCCGTCTTCGCCGATCCCGACGGTGGGGCCACGGTGGTCGACTGGAAGACCGGGGCGCCGCCCTCCGGCGCGCAGGCCGACGCCGTGGCGGTGCAACTGGCGGCCTACCGGTTGGCGTGGTCGCGGCTGTCCGGTCTTCCGTTGTCCCTGGTGCGGGCCGCGTTCCATTACGTGCCGGCCGACCGGACCGTCAACCCCGCGGACCTGCTGGACGCGGTCGGGCTGGAGGAGCTGGTGCTGGCGGCCACGGTGGCCGACCCCGGCGGGCCCGATCCCACAGATTCCGGATGACCGGGTCTCCGGCCGGTCCGTCGCGGCCCGACCGTACTGTGGCCGTCATGGCCGCCCCCGCCCGCCCCGCCGCCGTGGTGCTGCGCGGCAAGGCGCTGCGCACCGACCGGGCGGCGATCATGGCCATCGTCAACCGCACCCCCGACTCCTTCTTCGACCACGGCGCCACCTTCGCCGCCGACGCCGCGCTCGCCGCGGTGGACCGGGCGGTGGCGGACGGCGCCGACATCGTCGACATCGGCGGGGTGAAGGCCGGAGTCGGTCCCGAGGTGACGGTGCCCGAGGAGATCGACCGGGTGGTACCCGTGATCGCGTCGGTGCGGGCCGCCCACCCCGACCTGGCGATCAGCGTGGACACCTGGCGCGCCGCGGTCGCCGAGGAGGCCTGCCGGGCCGGGGCGGACCTGATCAACGACACCTGGGCCGGTGCCGACCCCGACCTGGCGATGGTCGCGGCCCGGTACGGCGCCGGCATGGTGTGCTCGCACACCGGCGGGGCGCAACCGCGCACCAACCCGATGCGGGTCAGCTACCGCGACGTGGTCGGCGCCGTCATCGCCGAGACCACCGCGGCCGCCAGCCGGATGGTGGCGGCCGGGGTGCCCCGCGAGGGCATCCTGATCGACCCCACCCACGACTTCGGCAAGAACACCTACCACGGACTGGAACTGCTGCAGCGCACCGACGAACTGGTGGCCACCGGCTGGCCGGTGCTGATGGCGCTGTCCAACAAGGACTTCGTCGGGGAGACGCTGGACGTCCCGGTGGGGGAGCGGTTGGAGGGCACCTTGGCGGCGACCGCGCTGGCCGCGGCGGCCGGAGCGGCGGTGTTCCGGGCGCACCAGGTGCTGCCCACCCGGCGGGTGCTGGAGATGGTGGCGTCCATCCGCGGCACCCGCCCGCCCGCCGCGGTCCGCCGGGGCATGGTGTGACTGCGTTCCTGGCCCGGAAGCGTCGTCCGGTCATGGCACGATCGACGCTGTGATCACCGTCCTGGAGTACCTCGTCATCGCCGCCGCGATCGGGCTGCTGGTGTTCCTGATCGCCGTGTTCGTGTTCGGACGGGGCGAGCAGATGGCGGCGCTGTCCCCGCGCACCTCGCCGTCCGAACTGCCGGAGGGCCCGATCGGCGGGGACGACGTCCGGCGGATCCGCTTCGGCCTGGCGCTGCGCGGCTACCGGATGAGCGACGTGGACTGGACGCTGGACCGGCTGTCCGACGAGTTGGACCGGCTGCACCGGCGGGTGGCCGAACTCGGCGGGGAGCCGCTGCCGCCGGGTGTGGGACCGGATCCGGCCGCGCCCGACCTGTTCGTCGGTGAGCCCGATGCCGGGCGAGAGGCGGGTGGCCCCGGTGCGCCAGGCTCGCGACCCGATGCCGGTGATCCCCGCCCGGACCAGCCTGGAACGGGCCACGACGCCGAGCATGCTCGGACCGACTCCAGCTCGGCCGGCGGCGTGCCGCCCTCGCGGTGGTGAATCGCGGTGACCGGCGGACCGCCCGACTGATCGTGGGCCGCGCCATCCCGTTGCCGGCCGACACGGTCTTCCCGGCCCTGGTAGGCCTGCCGGCGCAGAGCCGCTGGATCCTCGCCACCCGGGTGTCCGCGCTGCCATCGGACACGCCGGGCGCGCCCGCCCGCCGGGACCAGCATGCCGGTCCAGGGGAGCCCCCTGGCCCGGGTAAACCCGCCCGCCCGGACGAGCCTGCCGGCCAGGGGGAGCCCGCCGGCCCGGGCGACGCGCCGGTCGAAGATCCGCTCGCGGTCGGATCCCGGCTGATCGCGCGCACCGGTGTGGGACGGCTGGCCGTAGTCGATGTCATGCAGGTCACCGCGCACCAGCCGCCGCGCCGGCTGACGGTGCGGCACACCGGACGGCTGGTGCGCGGCTGGGGGGAGTTCGGAGTGCTACCCGCCGGGTCCGGTTGCCGGGCCTATTGGGCCGAGGAGTTCGAACTGCCATGGGGCACCATCGGCCGGGTGGGCTGGGCCCTGTTCGGCTGGACGGTCCGGGCGGGCATCGCTGCGTCGCTGGCCCGGCTGGCGCGCGGGCTGGCGGACGGCAGCCTGGTCCCGGTGGACCCGGGACGCCCAGCGGCGTCGCCGGGGCGACGCGGGTCGAGGCTTCGACGGATGGAGGGCTAGAGCAGTGACACAGACGGCGACCGGCCTGGTGCGATGCGCCTGGGGCGATTCGGCGCCCGAGTACGTCGTCTACCACGACACGGAGTGGGGCGTGCCGTTGCACGGCGACGACGCCCTGTTCGAGCGACTCTGCCTGGAGGCGTTCCAGTCCGGCCTGAGTTGGCTCACCATCCTGCGCAAGCGGCCGGCGTTCCGGGAGGCGTTCGCCGGCTTCGCCATCGGTACGGTGGCCGGCTTCGGCGCCGACGACGTCGCTCGGCTGATGGCCGACACCGGGATCGTGCGCAACCGGGCCAAGATCGACGCCGCGATCCGCAACGCCCGGGCCGCGCTGGACCTGGATGGCGGCCTGGATCAGCTGCTGTGGTCATTCGCCCCGGCCGGTCCCCGGACCCGGCCGGCCACCCTGGCCGATGTCCCGGCCAGCACGCCGGAATCGACCGCCATGGCCAAGGAACTGAAGCGGCACGGGTTCGTCTTCGTGGGGCCGACCACCGCCTACGCACTCATGCAGGCCACCGGCATGGTCGACGACCACGTCGCCACCTGCTTCCGGGCCGCCGGCGAGGCCTAGCTCACGGCCTAGCCAGCGGGGGCCGCCGTCGCGGTCCGGGGATCAGCCGGAACGCATCGGTGACGAACCACCCGCGGCCCGCCGCGCCTTGCCGGACGGGACCGGGCCGGCCGGCCGAGGGGCCTGCCGCGGTGCTGCGGCCGATCGGGAGTGCGCCGTCCCGGCTCGTTCGCCCCGGGAGGTCGCGGCGTCACGCGTGGGCTCCGACTCCGCCGGCTCGCCGGCGTCCTCGTCACCGTCCTCCGCGTCCGCAGGGAGGGATGCGGTGCCGCGGGCATGCCGCCCGGTCGTCGCCCCGTCGCCGGCGTCGTCCTGGCCGGCTCCCGGTGCCTCGCCCGCGTCGTCCTCGACGCCGTCGGTGAGGTCCGCCGCATCGCCGTCTTCGCCGTCGCCGGCACGACCGCGGTTCCGGCCGGTCGGGATGACGGCGACCCCGGACTCCAGATCGATCCGCAGGTCCCCCTTGCGCGCGTTGCCCTCCTCCTCGCGGAGCATCTGCTTGGCGCGCCGCTCCTCGAGTTCATGCCGCATGCCCGGATTGAACAGTGCTCCGAGCTCTCCCAGGGGTCCCACGGGATTCAGCGTACGTGGTGCCGGCATCCACCGTGCCCGCCCGGGCAATCGGTCAAACGGCGGCATTCGGACGGCTGCTCGTGGTTCCGCCGCTCCCGGAACCGCCCGCGCGATCGTCCGGGCAGGTCAGCGCCCGAACCGCGGCGTCCGCTTGTTCACGAAGGCGTCCAGCGCCTCCCGGTGGTCGGATGAGGCGAAGCACGCCGCCTGCGCCCGGTCCTCGAACTCCAGCGCGCTCGCCAGGTCACCACCGGAGGCGTGCGCCATCGACGCCTTGATCCAGCCGAACGCGCCGGTCGGTCCCGCGGCCAATCGTGCCGCCAACTCCGCCACCCGGGCGGGGAAGTCCGCGTCGGCGCAGACCTCGTCCACCAGCCCGATGCGCAGCGCCTCGGCGGCATCCACCTTCTCGCCCAGCAGCATCATCCGCATCGCCCGCCCGGCGCCGATCAGCCGTGGCAGCGTGTAGGACGCACCGGTGTCGGCGGACACCGCCACCCCGGCGAACGCCATGGAGAACGATGCCGACGCCGCGGCCACCCGCAGGTCGCAGGCGAAGGCGAGCGATGCCCCGGCACCGGCCGCCACCCCGTTCACCGCGGCCACCACCGGCTTGCGCATGGACGTGATCGCGGTGACGAGCGGGTTGTAGAACTCCCTGACCGTGTCGGCCACCGCCGGGTCCCCGGCCTGCACCCTCGTCAGGTGCTCCTTGAGGTCTTGACCAGCACAGAACGCCCGCCCGGCGCCGGTGATCACCAACACCCGCACCGCGTCGTCCGTCGCCGCCTCGGTGACGGCGGCCAGCAGCGCGTCCTTCAGCGCCCGGTCGAAGGAGTTGTACGCCGTCGGACGGTTCAAGGTCAGGATGCGCGCGCCACCGTCCGTGGACACCAGCACCGGTCGGTCGTCCCCGGCAGGGTCCGCGCCGGGCGCGCTGTCGTTCGTCATCGCCGTCCTCCCTTCGTCGCCGCACCCCGGCCCGGGGGCCGCACCGGTGTTCCGGTTGGTGATGCGGGTCGGCCATGGGGGAGAATAGGACAACCGCACGCGGTGCGGGCACGGGCGCGGTCCGCCACATGGCCGGCCCGTGGTGCCAGGTGGAATCGGTGGAGGGAGTCGCAGATGGCGGCCATGAAGCCCCGCACGGGGGATGGTCCTCTCGAGGTGACCAAGGAGGGCCGGGGGATCGTGATGCGGGTACCCCTCGAAGGCGGCGGCCGGCTCGTCGTGGAGATCTCCGCGGACGAGGCGGCTGCGTTGGGCGACGCCCTCAAGGCGGTCGTCAGCTGATCCGTTCCGCCCGGTCGACCCGCTGCGCCGCGGCGTCGTCCGGGCGGAGTGCTGTGCGGACGCCGCAATCCGCCGCGAGCACCGCCGGTTCCCCGCCGACCGCCGGGTGGTCGGGGCGGCCCTCCGCTAGCCCCGGAGCAGGGTGCGGTACAGGTCGACCGTCTGCTGGGCGACGGCGGTCCAGGAGAACTCCGTCACCGCCCGGTGCCGTCCGGCGGCCCCTTGCGCGGCGGCCAGCGTCCCGTCCAGGGCGACCCGGTTGACCGCCTCGGCCAGCCCCCGCTGGAAGTCCGCCTCCGCCGACGCGTCGTAGTGCACCAGGGTGCCCGTCACCCCGTCATCCACCACCTCCGGAATCCCGCCGACGTCGCTGGCCACCACGGCGGTCTCGCAGGCCATCGCCTCCAGATTCACGATGCCCAGCGGCTCGTAGACGCTGGGGCAGCAGAACACCGTGGCGGCCGACAGCACCTGTAGTACCTCGGCCTGGCTGAGCATGCCGTCCAGCCAGAACACCCCGGGCCGGGCACGTTGCAGCTCCGCCACCGCGGCGGCGGTCTCCGCGGCGATCTCCGGGGTGTCGGGCGCGCCGGCGCACAGCACCAGTTGGATCCCGGGCTCGAACCGGTGCGCCGCCGCCACCAGGTGCCTGACGCCCTTCTGCCGGGTGATCCGGCCGACGAACGCCACGATCGGGGCGTCCAGGTCCACCCCGCGCGAGGTCAGCGCGACGCGTTCCGCGACCGGCCGGTAGATCTCGGTGTCGATGCCGTTGCGGATCACGTGCACCCGCGCCGGGTCCAGATCCGGGTAGCAGGCGAGGATGTCGGCGGCCATCCCGTCCGACACCCCGATCACCGCGTCGGCGCCGTGGTAGGCGGTGGCCTCCGCCCAGGAGGACAGCCGGTACCCGCCACCCAGCTGCTCCGCCTTCCACGGCCGCCGCGGTTCCAGGGAGTGGGCGGTCACCACGTGCGGCACGCCGTACAGCAGCTTGGCCCAGTGGCCGGCCATGTTGGCGTACCAGGTGTGCGAGTGCACCAGCTCGGCCTCGCCGCATGCCGCCGTCATCGCCAGGTCCACGCCCAGGGTGGCCAACGCCGGGTTGGCGGTCGCCAGCTCTGCGGGCGGCCGGTGTCCGCGGGCGTCCGCCCGGTCCTGACCGAAGGCGTGCACGTCCACCTGGATCAGCCGCCGCAGCTCGCGCACCAGGTACTCCACGTGCACCCCGGCGCCGCCATAGATGTCCGGCGGGTATTCCCGGGTCAGGATCGCGGTGCGCATGACCGGGACTGTACTGGCGGCCCCGCACGGCCCGCCTGGGGAACGTCGCGCCGCCGGCCCGGGGAACGCCCGGAGAACACCGTGCCGCCCGACCGGGGAACATCGCGCCGCCCGACCGGGGATGTCGCGCCGCCGCAGCGAACCCGGGGCGCCGTGTCCGGCACCATGATCCGCCGCGGTCTAGTGTCACCGTATGGCGGGAAGGCCCAAGATTCTGGGGATCGTGCTGGCCGGAGGCGAGGGGAAGCGGCTGTGGCCGCTTACCGCCGACCGGGCCAAACCGGCCGTGCCGTTCGGCGGCAGCTTCCGGTTGATCGACTTCGTGCTGTCCAACCTGGTCAACGCCGGCTACGTGAAGATCTGCGTGCTCACCCAGTACAAGTCGCACTCGCTGGACCGGCACATCACCACCACCTGGCGGATGAGCGCCATGCTGGACAACTACGTCACCCCCGTCCCGGCCCAGCAGCGGCTGGGCCCGCGTTGGTACACCGGCAGCGCGGACGCCATCTATCAGTCGTTGAACCTGGTGTACGACGAGGACCCGGACTACCTGGTGGTGTTCGGCGCGGACCACGTCTACCGGATGGATCCGTCACAGATGGTGGCCGATCACATCGCCTCCGGCGCCGAGGCCACGGTGGCCGGCATCCGGGTGCCGCGCCGCGAGGCCACCGCCTTCGGCGTGATCCAGACCGCGGAGGACGGCCACCGGATCAGCGACTTCCTGGAGAAGCCGGCCGATCCGCCGTCCGTGCCGGACGACCCCGATGTGTCGTACGCCTCGATGGGCAACTACGTGTTCACCACCTCGGCACTGGTGGACGTGCTGCGCGCCGATGCGGTGGACAGCTCGTCGGTGCACGACATGGGCGGCAGCATCGTGCCGATGTTCGTGGAGCGCGGAACTGCGAACGTCTACGACTTCGACCGCAACGAGGTGCCGGGGACCACCGAGCGGGACCGCGGCTACTGGCGCGACGTGGGGACGCTGGACTCCTACCACGAGGCGCACATGGACCTGATCTCGGTGCACCCGATCTTCAACCTGTACAACTCCGAATGGCCGATCCTCACGCTGCCGCCCGCGCTGCCGCCGGCCAAGTTCGTGGAGAACGGCACCGCCCGGGAGTCCATGATCGACTCCGGCAGCATCGTCTCGGGCGCCGACGTGTTGCGCTCGGTGGTGTCCAACGACGTGCGCATCCTGTCCGGCTCCCGGGTGGAGGGTTCGGTGATCTTGGCCGGGGTGCGCATCGGCCGGAATGCGGTGGTGCAGAACGCCATCCTGGACAAGAACGTGGTGGTCCCGGACGGTGCCCAGGTCGGGGTGGACCACGCGGTGGACCGCACCCGGTACACCGTCACCGCCTCCGGCATCACCGTGGTGGGCAAGAACGTGCGGGTGGAGACCTGAGGCAGGACTGCCCGGCCGCCGCGCCCCGGACGCATGACCGGGACCCGCCACCGCGAGCGGCCGGCCGCGCTCGGCCCGGTCAGCCGCTTCGGCCCGCTCAGCCCTCCGGCTCGGGCAGCCGCGCGGGACAGCCCTCGGTCTTGTAGGCCGGGTTGTACTCGAAGTGCCAGGGCTCGTTGTCGTAGATCCGGCAAAAGCCCAGCGATCCCTTGGTGGACTGCAGCCAGCGGTAGGCGTCGCCCGGCTGCGCGTCCACCGCGATTCCCACCACGTGGGCGGACTTCTCCGGCGGCAGCACCAGCTGGTGCGCCACCTCCTCGCCGTACTGCTCGACGTACTCGTCGAACTGCGCCTGCTGCTGGGCCCGGCTGCGCTTGCCGTCGTTCAGGCACAGCGTGATGCCCTTCGCCCGTGCGGTGCTGACCGCCCGCTGCCAGGCGGTGATGACGTCGCTGCGCAGCCCGGTCGGGGCCTCGTTGACGTACTTGGCGTCGGCGGGGCAGGCCGGCCCGGTCTGCGGTCCCGGGGCGTCCGGGTCCGCCGGCGGCACCCCGGCCGCCGCAGCCGCGCTGGTCGCCGCGGCGATCAAGTCGCCGGTGGACAGCGACCCGGGCGGGGTGACGGTGCTGCCGCCGCTCGTGCCGCCGGTCTTGCCGCCGGTCTTGCCTGTCGTGCCGCCGCCGGCCGGCTTGCCGCCGGTCTTGCCGGTGCTCGGCCGGTCCTGCGGCGGGGTCGTCCTCACCGGGCCGGTGGAACCGTCCGGATCTTTGGAATCGCCGGACGATCCCGCACCAGGTCGCGGTTCGACCCGCACCGTGCTGGATGGGGTCCCGGCCGGCTGGGCCTGCGGCGTGCCCGGTGGGCGCGGGGTGGCCGGCTTGGCGGGAACGGTGCTGGTGACGGTGACGACGGTGACCTCGGCGGACGGCTGACCGGACAGGGTGCCGGCGCACCCGGACAGCAGCGCGGTGGCCAGCCCGGTCGCCAGCAGGGTGGCGGGAGCTATCCGGGCGGCGCTGCGGGCTCGGTGGAATCTTCTCATCATGATCGTGACGTGCGAGCGCCGGGCGCGTTGCCTGATGCCGCGGATTTGCGGCCGGGCGGCGCGGCGCGCGGTGCTGTCAGTGCCGCTTGACCGCCGCCAGCAGTCCGTCTCCGAGCGGCAGCAGCACCGCGGTCAGGTTCTCGTCGTCCCGCACCAGCCGGCCGGCCTCCCGCACCGCGACGGTTTCCGGGTCGCGTTGCGTGGGGTCCGCCACCCGGTCGTGCCACAGCGCGTTGTCCACCGCCAGGATGCCGCCGGGTCGCAGCAGCCGCAGGGCCTCGGCGAGGTACTGCGGGTACTCCTGCTTGGCGGCGTCGACGAACACCATGTCGTAGGCGGCATCGGTCAGCCGGGGCAGCACCTCCAGGGCGCGACCGTTGATCAGCCGGGCCCGGGCCGGGGCGATCCCGGCCTGGGTGAACGCCTGCTTGGCAGCGCGCTGGTTCTCCGCCTCCACGTCGATCGAGGTCAAGATGCCGTCCGGTGCCATGCCCGCGAACAGGTGCAGGCCGCTGACCCCCGCGCCGGTGCCGATCTCGACCACCGACCGGGCCGCGATCGACGCCGCCAGGAAGGTCAGGGCCGCGCCCGCCCCGGTACCGACGGGCACGCAACCCAGGTCGGCCGCGCGGTCACGGGCGGCCAGGGCGTGCTCGCTCTCCGGGATGAACAGTTCGGCGTACGACCGGCTGTTGGACACGGGAGCCTCCTGGGCTGGCACGCGGCGGGCCGGCGGAGTCGACAGGCGGGCCCGTCCGGTCCGGGACGCCGGTCAGGGTACCCGGCGGCGCCCGGTCGGGGCGCAGGACGCACCGCGGTGGCCGGCCGGGATCCGGCGGGGCCGGCGGTGTCGTCACCGTCACCCCCGGCGCGGACCGGCGGTGTCGTCACCGTCACCCCCGGCCTCGCGTGACACCGCCGCATATTCACACGTCGTTCTCACATCGGTCCGGAACAATCACCGCACACCCGACGTTGATCGGGGTAGGACGAGGGAGTGGTTGAGC
>DASSTH010000207.1:0-3225 GCA_035708025.1 Nakamurella sp.
CGTCCCGCGGATTCGCGCCCCGGCACCCGCTCGGCGCCCGGCCGCTGTCCGGCGGCCGGCAGCTGGTCCCGGCCTCAATGCCGTGGTCCGCCGTCCGGGCGCTGGCTCGGCGGTGCGAGGTCAGCGTCACGGAGGCCGCCATCGGGCTCGCCGCCCATGCCCTGCACGGGGTGCTGGGGCCGACCGGCCTGCTGACCGGTGGCGCGCCGCTGCGGGCGATGGTGCCGGTGGCGATGCGGGCCGCCCGCCTGGACCGGGAGTTCGGCAATTGGACGGGCTCGCTGGCGGTGGACCTGGACATGGCGGACCGGCCGCTGGACGAGCGGGTGGGCCTGGTGCGCGACGAGCTGCGCCGCCGTTCCCGGGACGGGGAGGCGCCGGCCGCCGCCGCGGTGATGGCGGTGGCCGGGGCGCTGCCCTCCCCGGTGCACCGCGCGTTCACCCGCGCGGTCTATCACCGGCGGTTCTTCTCCACCGTGGTCTCGTTCATGCCGGGGGCGCGCCGCGCCCGCTGGCTGGCCGGGGCGCCGGTCACCGGCATGACCCCGGTGCTACCTTTGGCGCCCCGGATTCCGGTGACGCTGGGGATGATCCTGACCGATGGCCGGCTGGACATCGGTGTGTTGCTGGACCGTCAGCTCCGGCTGCCGCGTGGCCGGATCGACAGTGCCCTGGCACGCACCCTGGCGGAGGTCGCCTGACATGACGTTGCTGCCGGCGCCCGCCCGCCTCGGACACCGGCCGGTGCACTGACATGGCGTCCGAATGGCTGATCGCGGTCCCGTGCGCGGTGGTCGGCGCCGCCTGCTTCGGGGCGGCGGGCGTGCTGCAGCACCGGGCGACCCAGCAGGTTCCGGAGGAGAAGCCGCTGCAGCCGTCCCTGCTGGTGATGCTGATCCGGCTGTCCGGCTTCCGCATCGGCGTGCTGCTGGGCATCGCCGGTTTCGCCCTGCAGGTGGTGGCGCTGCGGTTCGCCCCGCTCATCCTGGTGCAGCCGCTGCTGATCACCGACGTGTTGTTCTACCTCGGGTTCGCCTCCATGCTGAACCACCATCCGCCGGATCGCCGGATGCAGGGCGGGGCCCTGCTCGCCCTGGCCGGCCTGGCGGGATTTCTGGTGGCGGCGAAGCCCACCTCCGGGCACGACACCTTCGACTCGGCGGCCGCCTTGCCGCTGGGCATCGGGCTGATCGGGTTGATCTCGATCTGCCTGGCGGTGGCGGCCCGGTTGCGCGACGAGATCAGGGCGCTGCCGCTGGCGCTGGCCACCGCCATCTGTTACGGGGTGACGGCCGGCCTGATGCGCAGCCTGGTGGGTCCGTCGGTGACCGGGCCAATCTGGACGCACTGGGAGCTCTACGCAGTGATCGTGGTCGGCCCTGCCGGGTTCCTGCTGAACCAGAACGCCTATCAGAGCGGAGTGTTGGGATCGGTGGCGCTGACCACCATCACCATCGGCGACCCGTTGGTGGCCATCGGCATCGGCGTGGCCTGGCTGGGCGAGAGCATCGCCGCCGGCTGGGCGATCCTGGGTGAGGCGGCGGCCGTGGGTGTGATGGGCTTGGGCATCTTCCTGCTGGCCACCCGGGCCCAGCGGATCGCCGACGAGATCAAGGCCGGCACGCGCACCGCGGGTGCCTGATGCGGCTCTCCGGCGCACGGGCCCTGGTCACCGGCGGCTCCTCCGGCATCGGCCGGGCGGTGGCGCTCGAGGCGGCGCGGCGGGGCTGCGTCGTCACCATCGCAGGCAGCGACCCGGATCGGGTGGCCGCCGTGGCGGACCGACTGGCGGCGGGCGGCCCGGCGCCGTCCCCCTCGAGTCGACGTGCTGGCGACGCGCCAGGCCGCATCCCTGGGCAATCGACCCCGCCGGTGGTGTGCGACTTCGCCGATCCGGCCGCCGTGTCCGACCTGGCGGACCGGCTGGCCCGGGAACCCGCCTTCGACGTGGTGGTGCACAGCGCGGGCATCGGGCTGCGCGGCCCGGCGGGCGACCTGGCGGCGCCGGACCTGGACCGGCTGTTGGCGGTGAACGTGCGCGCGCCGTTGCTGCTCACCAAAGCAGTGCTGGGCCCGATGCTGCAGCGGGGATCCGGCCGGTTGGTGTTCGTCGGCTCCATCGCGGGTGCGGTGGGCGCGGCGGGCGAGGCGGCCTACGCCGCCAGCAAGGCCGCGCTGGCCGCCTATGCGGACAGCCTGCGGGCCGAACTGGCGGGCAGCGGCGTGGGGGTGACGGTGCTGCTGCCCGGTGTGGTCGACACCGCGTTCTTCACCCGCCGCGGCACGCCCTACCACCGGTCCCGTCCTCGGCCGATCCGGGCGGAACGGGTGGCACGTGCGCTGCTACGGGCCGTCGAGCGGGACCGGGATCTGCTGGTGGCGCCCGGCTGGCTGCGGGTGCCCATCGCCCTGCACGGGGTGACCCCGCAGTCGTTCGGCCGGCTGGCCGGCCGCTTCGGCCGGTAGGCGCCGGCCGCCGGGCGCCGCACATCGGCCGCACATCGGCTGCATCGGCCGCTGAGTGCCGACCGCAGGGCGGCCGCATCGGCCGCCGAACTCCGACCGCAGGTCCGGGCGACCCGCGGTGTAAACGGCGGTTCGCCGGGAACGCTGCCCTGGGAACACCAGGAGGTGCATTGATGGCTCAGCCCCAACAGCCCGAACAGACGCAACAGCCCGGATCCGACCGGGCCACTCCACCCGTCAGCGATGCGGCCAGTGCCTTGGCCGGCGATGTCCGGGACCTGGTGCGGGCGGAGTTGACCGCCGCCTGGGGTCAGATCCGGGAGGCCGGAGCGCGCAGCGCGGTCGCTGCCGCACTGTTCGGCGGTGCGGCAGCGCTCGGGCTGGCGGCGGCACACGCCGGCTCGACCATGCTGCTGCGCACGCTGGAGGCCGGCATGCCCAAGCCGGCGGCCGCGGCCTCCTTGGCGGCGTTGTACGCGGCCGGCGCCACCAGCCTGGCCGTGGCGGGCCGCCGCACCCTGCAGGCGGCCCAGGAGTCGGCGTCCCGGGCGGCGCAGCAGGCCGATCAGCGGCTGCGGGCCGGCGCCTGACCCGGCCCCGACACCCGAATCCGAGCCGGCGCCGGGCGCGGCCCCGACGCCCGTATCGGAGCCGGCGCCGGCGTCCCGGTCAGCTGCCCCGCGCGGCTCGCAGCGTCTGCTTCAGCGACCCCATGGTGGCGATCACCGCCGACGGCTCGTACCCGCAGTGGGCCATGCA
>DASSTH010000208.1:0-11244 GCA_035708025.1 Nakamurella sp.
GACCGGCGCTGCCGTCATCCGACGGCCTCGCCGCTGAGCCTGGGCAACTCTACATCACGCGCCCGAGCGGCCGTAAAACGGCAGGTCACCACCGGTCTCCATGGAGTCGTGGGTCCCACGCAGCGCTATGGCGCTGCCTGACACTCACGACTCGGGCAGGGAGTCAGTCTCGGGCAGGGAGTCCCGGCCGACCGTCAGCCACGCACCCGCAGCGAGGCGAGCGGCTCCCCGGCCGATCGCTCCGCCGGGACCGTCCGGCTGGCCAGCCAGGCCTCGAACCGGTCCAGCGGCAGCGGCCGGGACAGCAGGAAGCCCTGCACGCCGTCGCAGCGCATCGAGCGCAGGGCGTCCCGGCCGGCCTCCTCCTCGACGCCCTCGGCGATCACCCGCAGTCCCAGCGAGTGCCCCAGATCGATGATGGCCCGGACAATCGCCAGGTCGCCCAGGTCGGTCACCATGCCCTGCACGAAGGACCGGTCGATCTTGATCTCGTCGATCGGCAGCCGCCGCAGGTAGGCCAGGGACGAGTAGCCGGTGCCGAAGTCGTCCACCGACAGCTGGATGCCCATGGCGTGCAGGTCGCGGAGCACCGGCAGCGAGTGCTCCGGCTGCGCCATCACCGAGGATTCGGTGATCTCCAGGGTGAGCAACTCCGGCGGCACGCCGTGCCGGTCCAGCGCGGCGGCGACGGTCTGCGGGAAGTCGGCCGCCAGCAGGTTGCGCACCGACAGGTTGACGGCGACGCCGATCCGCAGGCCGCGGCGGGTCCACCGGGCGATCTGTGCCAGCGACATGTCCAGCACGTGCGAGAACAGGATGTCGATGGACCCGGTGGCCTCGATCGCCTCGATGAACTCCGCCGGCGAGACCAGGCCGTACTCCGGGTGCATCCAGCGGACCAGCGCCTCCACCCCGGTCAGTTCCCGCTCGGTCAGGGTGAGCTTGGGCTGGAAGTGCAGGATGATCCGGCCGGTCTCCACCGCCCGCCGGAACTGCGTCACCAGCTGGAACCGGCGCCGGTACACCTCTCCCATGGCGGCCCGGTAGACCACCAGGTGCTCGTCCTTGGTCTGTGCCGCCAGCAGCGCCAGCTCGGCCCGCTGCAGCAGCGAATCCCGGGTGGTGTCGGCGGACTCGGAGGGCTCGCGCAGCGCCACCCCGGCGACCACGTGCGGCTCGATCTCGATGCCGTCCACCGAGTACGGGCGGCCGAGCGCCTCCAGCACGGCCCCCGACACGGCCAGTGCCGCGTCCTCCGGCATCCGCTCAAGCAGCACGGCGAACCTGTCGACCTCGACCCGGCCCACCATCCGACCGGGCCCGGCCGCGGCCGTCAGCCGTTCGCCGGCCGCCGCCAGCAACTGCTCGCCGCGGTCGTGTCCCAGCGCGCTGTTCACGTCACCGAGCACGTTGAGCTGCACCAGCAGCACGCCGCCGAACCCCCCGGCGTCGCGCATCTGCTCCGAACCCACTCGCAACCCGAGCCGGTTGCGCAGGCCCGTCACCGAATCGTGGTAGGCCTCGTGACGCAACCGCTCGACCAGCCGGGTGTTGTCCAGCGCCGTGGCCAGGTGACCGCCCAGGGTCTGCAGCAGCTGCAGGTCGTCGTCGGAGAACCGCCCCCAGCGGGACCGCCGGTCCCGCACCTCCAGGTATCCGCGGTCGCGGTCGCCGGACCGCAGCGGGACCACCAGCACGTCCCAGGCGCTGCGCGCGGCCAGCGCGGCCAGCACCGCCTTGTCGGTCGTCCGGTCGCTGGACGCGGCGACCGCTCCGGCGTTGGTTGCGGTGGCCAGCAGCGGGTCGCCGACCGGCGGCATGGGGATGGTGAGCGGCCCCTCCGGGCCCACCGCGATGGTGCGCGGCCCGGACGGCTGGTCGGTGAGGTGCAGCACGGCCACCTGGGCGTTGAGCTGGTCGCGGACCTGCTCGATCAGCCCGAACCACTCATCCACGTCCGCGCCGACGGCCGTCACGCTGCGGCCGAACGCGTACATGCCGGCCAGGTCGGCGTGCTGCCGCAGGAAGGTCGAATAGCTGCGATAGAGCAGGCCCAGCACCACGACCAGACCCAGGCACAGCACCGGTCCGCCCATGGAGGAGGTCCAGACGGTGAACCCGACCAGCGCGAACCCGACGATGACCGCCGCGGTGAGCATGGAGCGGGCGATCACCCGCAACAACGATTCGGCGGGGCCCATCAGCCGGTACGCGACGCCGACGGCGAGGGCCGAGATCAGCGCGCCCAGCAGCACCCCGATGGCGACCGGGAGGTAGCGGCGCGCGATGTCCACCTGGTCGCCGGCCGCCGTGGCGGAGTCGATGGCGACCACCACCGCCACCGCCGCGCCGGTCTCCACCGCGATCAGCGCCAGGTTCATCATGTCGTTGCGCCAGCTGTCCCGGCGCACGACGTAGACGGCGAGCCCGGAGGCCAGGTAGACCGCACCGACCATCCACGGCGGCAGCAGCAGCACCCCGATCACCAGCGGCAGCTCGGACAGGCTGACCATCAGGGTCTCGCGCCGGACCTCCACCCGCAGCGGGTAGAGCTCGCACACGATGAAGGCGATGGCCAGCAGCACCGGGGCGTAGACCGGCGGATGGTCCAGCGGCACGTGCGGGCGGGCGAGCAGCACCGGAACCCACAAACCGGCGGACACCACCAGCAGCGCGGAGGCCACCATGGGAAAGACCTGCCGGCTGGACCGTTGCCTACCCGTCGCGGGCGCGGCCGCTTCTGCCGTCACCGCGCCTCCTCAGCCGGAAAACCAGCCGCACGCTCCGGCCGGGTGTGCGGAGCGAAGGCAGCCGACCACCGCGCGTGTGTACCCGGGCATCCCACAGCCCCCGGGTACCGCCGACAGCGTGAACTCGGCACGCACGGAGCGTAACGCGCGGCGGTGGGTTCGGACAGTTCCGGCCGCCGCTCGATCGGGTGGTTCAATGACCGTCGGCCTGTCGGTCCGGCGCCGGATGCGGCCGGCCGGCTAACCACCACCGGGCCCGGGGCCGCCTGGCGAAGTGATCCAGATCAGCATCCGCGGGCCCGGCGTGGCATCGGGGTGGCAGGTGAGAGATTCGAACTCCCGAAGCTTGCGCGGCTGATTTACAGTCAGCTCCCTTTGGCCACTTGGGTAACCTGCCCGGTGCCGGGGACAGCCCCGGCGAGCACCTAGCGTACTAGGTGGACAAGCGGGATCCCAACCCGCTCCGGACGGGCCAGAAGGGACGAGAACAGTGGCGGACGCTTCGTTCGACGTGGTGAGCAAGGTGGACCGGCAGGAGGCCGACAATGCGCTGAACCAGGCCGCCAAGGAACTGTCCCAGCGGTTCGACTTCCGCGGCACCGACGCCTCGATCGCCTGGGCCGGCGAGCACAACATCACCATCACGGCGGCCACCGAGGAGCGCTGCAAGGCGGCCGTCGAGGTGTTCCGGGAGAAGCTGATCAAGCGGGGCATCTCGCTGAAGTCGTTCGAGGTCGGCGAGCCGGCCGCGTCCGGCAAGGTCTTCAAGGTGACCGGCTCGCTGGTACAGGGCATCGCCTCGGACAAGGCCCGGCAGATCGCCAAGCTCATCCGCGATTCCGGGCCTAAGGGCGTGCAGGCGCAGATCCAGGGTGACCAGCTGCGGGTCTCGGGCAAGAAGCGGGACGACCTGCAGGCCGTGATCGCGCTGCTCAAGGGCGCGGACCTGGACGTGGCTCTGCAGTTCACCAACTACCGGTGACGACGATCGTTGAGTCCTGCAGAGTGCGCACAATTGCACGCACTCTGCAGGACGCAACGGGGACCGGGGTGCTCCGGTGCTGATCTACGACGCCGACTGCGCGTTCTGCCAGACCTGCGTCCAGCTGGGCCGCCGGCTGCTGTCCGAGTTCCCGGAGGCGGTCGGCTTCCAGCACGCCGACCTCGGTGCCTACGGGCTGTCCCGCGAGCAGGCGGAGCGTTCCATCTACCTGGTGCTGCCCGGTGGGGTGCTGCGCCACGGAGCGGGGGCGATCGCGGCGATCCTGATGGGTCAGCGGGCCTTCGGCTGGCGGCTGGTGGGCGGCGTGCTGACGGGGCCGCCGGTGAGTTGGGTGGCGGCGCTGGGATATCGGCTGGTGTCCCGGTACCGGCACCGGCTCCCGGGGTCCACTGCCGCGTGCCGGGTCGTCCGCGAGCCCTGACCTCACGCCGCGTGAAGCGCCCCGCACATCGCGCCGCACCCGACAGTGCGCCCGGAGAAGGTCCACCGGACGCATGGCGCGTCCGACGAACGCCGGCGTCAGCCGCGCAGCTCCAAGGTGCAGCACTTGGCGCCGCCGCCGGCCTTGCGGAACTCCGAGACGTCCACCGGCACCGGTTCGAAGCCGGCCGCCGCCAGCTGCTCGGCGAAGTCCGGCGCCTGCTTCGGCAGCACCACGAAGCGGCCGTCGCTGACGGCGTTCAACGCGAACCACTGGGCGTCGGCCAGCGACACCTCGATCGCGTCCGGGTACAGCCGGCGCAGGATCCGCTGCGAGCCCGCCGAGAACGCCCCCGGGTAGTAGGCGACGGTGTCCTGGTCCAGCACCGCCAGCGCGGTGTCCAGGTGGTAGAACGACGGATCGACCAGGCGCAGCGAGACCAGCGGCACGCCGAGCAGTTCGGAGATCTCCCCGTGCGCCAGCGGGTCGGTGCGGAAGCCGCTTCCGGCCAGCAGTAGCCGGCCGGTCCACAGTAGATCGCCCTCGCCCTCGTTGACCCGGTCCGGCACCAGCACCGAGCTCAGGTGATCGCGCAGCCAGGCGCGGTACGGCTGTTCCTCACCGGTGCGCTTGTCGGTGGAGAACCGGGCCGCGACGGCGGTGCCGTCGATCACCGTGGCGGCGTTGGCGGCGAACACCATGTCCGGCAGGCCCGGCTCACCCTCGATGATCTCGACCCGGTGCCCCAACGACCGGTAGGTGGCCACCAGGTCGCGCCACTGCGCCATGGCCAGGTCGGCATCGACCGGCACGGCGGTGTCCATCCACGGATTGATCGAGTAGACGACGTCGAAGTGGGTGGGCCGGCACATCAGGTACCGCCTGGTGGTGGCGTGACGCGCGATACCGGCGGGGCGCTGTTCCACGGCGATGGTCATTGGTAGTCAGGGGCGCCGGTGCTGTTGGTCAGCCCGGTTTCCCCATCCCCCTTTCAATCCGTACGTGCGGTTTTCCCGCATACGGCTTACCGATGATCTTCTGGACATGGTTACGCAGCCTTCGGATAGCGGACCGTGCCACGCAGGCGGTAAAGGCCGTGAGAGCCAAACCAGTCCTCGGTCCACGCAGTCCACTGCAACGGTCGCAGGTTGCGGCCCCGTTTGAGCCACATCAGGCGGCGGAGCCGGCCCACGACGTAGGAGTCGATCTGGTGGAACTTGGTGGCGGCGTTCCCGGTGCCGAAGTAATTGCCCCAGCCACGCAGGATCGGGTTCAGGGCCTTGATGACATCCCTGATGTCCGTTCCGGCGTAGCGACGGTCGGTCCGGGCGTGGATCTTCTCCCGGAGCCGCTTCATCGCCCGCGTACTGGGCCAACGGTGCAGGTAATAGCGCACGATCCGCTTCTGTTCCCACAACCGCCCAGACATGCGAGCGTGGAAGTGACAACCCAGGAAGTCAAATCCTTCCCGGCCCTCCCGCAGGTCAACGATCTTCGTCTTGCCCGGGTGCAATTGCAGCCCCAACCCGACCAGAACGTTCCCGGCCAGATCAAGAGCGGCCTCGGCGTGCTCCCGCGTGCGGCAGATGACCACGAAATCGTCGGCATACCGCACCAACTGTCCGTGTCCTGCCGCCTGCATCTGCTCATCGAAGCCGTGCAGGTAGATGTTGGCGAGCAACGGGGAAATCACCCCGCCCTGCGGAGTCCCTGCGACCGTCCGCACGAACTCCCCCTCGGTCATCACCCCTGCCTGCAACCACAGGCGCACCAGTTTGAGCACCCTACGGTCCGACACCCGCTCGGCCACCGCCGCGAGCAGCCGCTCGTGGTCGATGGTGCCGAAGAAGTCCCGGACGTCGGCCTCCACGACGAAGTGGCCCCCGGCGATGAACCCCGTTCGGAGCTGCTCCATCGCCTGCGTCGCCGACCGCTTGGGCCGGAACCCGTAAGAGGAGTCGCAGAAGCCGGCCTCGAAGATCGGCTCGAGCACGATCTTGGCCGCCTGCTGCGCCACCCGGTCGCGGACCGTGGGAATACCCAACGGCCGCCTACCACCATCTGACTTCGGGATCTCCACACGCCTGGCAGGCGCGGGACGATACCGACCCTCACGCAGGTCCTGGGACAACTCACGCAACATGCGGTCCACCCCATACTCCTGCACCTGCTGCAGGGTCTGCCGATCCACCCCGGCAGCACCCTCATTGGCCCGGACCCGCTCCCACGCTCCCACCAGGACGTCACCCCGGCAGATACGGTCGAACAAGGCGTGGAAACGCCGCTCCGGAGACTGCTTGGCCGCAGCCCATAGCTTGCGTTGGAGTCGTCGCACGTTATCGATCCGAGGCGTCGGATCGGGGTAGTTGGACCGGGCGGCCCCGGCCATGCCCTTGCGCTTACCCCCTCCGCAGGCGCGATCAAAGTCGGGGCCCTTCCCTCCGACCGGGTTTCTCCCGGCCATCAGCGGTACTACGACCCCGTCGGACTCCCGCTGCCCTCCGCAGGACTTCACCATCGGCTTATACCTGCGGTCTTCGCCCGACGAAGGCCAGGCAGACGGGTCTCTCCTGTTCCGCACCGAACTATGATCACGTGCCGCTCCCCATACCCCGGAGGAACCCGCCAGGCTGACCCCGGAACAGGGCCCGGCAGACATGGCCTTCACCGTGACATGATCGGCTCGGCTTCCCCATTGTCCGTTTGACGAGGCTGCAGGACTCCCACCTGGTGGCAGTACGGCCCGCGATCTTGCTCCCTCCAAAGAGGCTCTCGACACCCCGCTCAGCCGCCAAGGTCTCCCCAGACGACCGGGGTCTGCTACTGGGCGCTCCGGTACCTACCCAGACGGGACTTCCACCCGCAAGCTCGATGCAGCTTTCAGGACGCACCATGACTAGGGACGGTATCGGCCGGCGGGCCCCCTCTCATGGTCGCCGACCACGAAGCTGTCCGGCTTCCGTGGGCCGGGTGCACAGCGGGCGGGTGCTCAGGTGCGGTTGAGCACCGACATCATCGGCCGCAGGCCCGCGGCGGTGAGCTCGTACGCCACCGAGATCAGGCCGATCACGTCCCGCGGCCGGTCCAGGTCCGCCTCGATGGTGCGGATCGCGGTGCGCACCGTGCCCGGGATGCTCTCGGCCAGGTCGGCCGCCAGGATGGTCGGCACGTCGATGGCCAGCCGGAGCCGGTCGGGCACCGGCACCGGACGGAGTTCGGCGGCCCCGCGGACCGCGGCGGCGGCCTCCCGACGGATCACCTCTCGGGCCATCGCCGGCGACAGCGAGTCGGCGGCGGCGAAGCTGTGCGCCTGCTTCACCTGGGCGGTGCGCGCACCGGGGAACGCGGCCTGCGCCAGCCGGCAGATCACGTCGTCACCACTGACCAGCCCCACCGGCACGCCGGTGGTGGCCGCCAGCAGCGCGTTGACGTCCGCCTCGGACACCGGCGCCCCGTTCAGCCGCACCTCGGTGAAGAATCCGGAGAAGGTGTGCGCCAGCACGCCGGGGCCTCCGGCGGGCGCGTGGTAGCCGAGGAACCGCGCCACGTCGTGCTCGGCGGTCAGGCCCTCCGCCATGCAGTCCAGCTTCGGCGATCCGAACAGCAGCCGGGCTCGCGGGTCCAGCGCGTCGTGCAGCAGGTTGTCCATGGTGCCGTGGGAGTCGTTGACCAGCACGGCATCCGCGCCCGCGTCGAAGGCCCCGGCGATGGCGGCGTTGGTTTCCTCGGTCATCAACTGCTGGGCGCGCGGGTAGCCACGTCCGCCGCGGATCGTCTGGTCGAAGGTCGCGATGCCCGCGATGCCCTCCATGTCGACCGAGATGTACACCTGCACCGCGGGATCGCCCCCTCCGCTTCCGGATCAGCCTTGGCCCCTCACGCTAGGCCGCGCCCGGCGGCCCCGGCATCGGCCGGGCACCCAAAGCGGCGCCCGGCCGGTGGTCGGCGGCGCCAATCCCCTGCCACCGGATCGACGCACCCGCCGGACCCTCGCGCCTCCGATAGTCTTTTGGTACTGCTTTACCCGCCGAGGGGAGGGAGTGCGATGGACAGCACCACGCTCACCTTCCTGGTGGTCGGCGGGATCGGGGTCGCGCTGCTGGTCATCGCCCTGGTGGTCGGCGAGCTGGGCGATTTCGGTCATCCCGACGCGGACGGCCCATTCTCACTGCCGGCCATCGCCGCGTTCATCGGCGGCGCCGGTTTCGTGGGGGCGATCCCGGCCGCCCTGCTGCCCACGTCCATCCCCGACGGGTGGCGCATCCTGATCAGCCTGGCGATCGGACTGGCCGGGGCGATTCCCATCGCCTGGGGCGCCATCCGGCTGTCCGCCGCGCTGGTGCACATGAGCACCGATCGCACCCTCACCGAGTCGGACGTGCTGGGGGCGACCGGCACGGTGATCACCGCGATCCCGCGATCCGGGTTCGGTGAGGTGCGCGTGCACCTGGCCGGCCAGCACCTGAAGTACTTCGCGAAGTCCGCCACCCCGTTGCCGGCCGGCACTCCGATCTTCGTCACCGCCTCCACCAGCCCCACCTCGGTGGAGGTGGTCTCCACCGCCGACCCCGGTCCGACATCCGCCACCGGGCCCGACCCGGACCCGGCACATGCCGACCGGCCCGACCCGGACCCGGCGCATGCCGACCGGCCCGACCAGTAACCAGGAGCAGCCATGTCACCCGTCCTGATCGCGATCATCGGCATCGTCGTGCTGATCGTGCTGCTGGTGCTGCTGATCCTGTCCCGGATCAAGGTGGCCGGCCCGAACCAGGCGTTCCTGGTGACCGGGCGGCGCGGGCGGGCCGTCACCAACGCCGCGGGCCAGGTGTCCACCGACCTGTCCGGCCAGAAGGTGGTGATGGGCGCGAGCGTGTTCGTGCTGCCGGTGGTGCAGAAGCTGCACGTGATCGACCTGTCCAGCCGGCGCATCCCGGTGGGCATCCGCGGTGCGGTGTCGTTGCACGGCATCAAATGCGACCTGGACGGGGTGGCGATCGTCAAGGTAGGCGGGTCCGAGGCGTCGGTCCGGGCCGCGGCGCAGCGGTTCCTCAACCAGCAACAGGGCATCGACACCTTCACCTCGGAGGTGCTGGCCGGCGCGCTGCGGTCCATCGTCGGCCGGCTGACCATCGAGGAGATCATCCGGGACCGCGCGGCATTCGCCTCGGCGGTGGCCGAGGAGGCCGAGACCTCGTTGACCGGCCAGGGTCTGGTGCTGGACACCTTCCAGCTGCAGGACATCCAGGCCGAGGGCAGCTACCTGGAGGACCTGGGCCGGCCGGAGGCGGCGCGGGTGGTGAAGGAGGCGGCGATCGCCGAGGCCAAGGCCCGGCAGTCCGCGGAGCAGGAGCGTCTGCTGGCCGAGGAGGCCATCGCGGTGTCGAACCGGCAGCTCGCGTTGAAGCAGGCCGAGATCGCCGCCGAGATCGATGCCGCCAAGGCGCAGGCGGCCGCCGCCGGGCCGCTCTCCCAGGCGGCGCAGGACCAGCGGGTGCTGACCGAGCAGGAGAAGGTGGCCGAACGCAACGCGGCCCTGAAGGAGCGGCAGCTGGACACCGAGGTGCGCAAGCCGGCCGACGCCGAGCGGTACCGGGTGGAGCAGATCGCCGAGGCCAACAAGAACGCCGCCATCGCGCAGGCGGAGGCCGGGCGGCAGGCGTCGATCCTGGCCGCGCAGGCGTCGGCGGAGCAGGCCCGGCTGGTCGGTGAGGGCGAGAAGGCCCGCCGGTCGGCACTGGCCGACGCCGAGGCGATCGAGGGCGCCAAGAAGGGCGAGGCGGAGCGGATGCGCCGGCAGGCCATCGCCGACGCGGTGGAACGCGAGGGCGCAGCGGACGCGTCGGCGATCCTGGCGAAGGGCCAGGCGGAGGCCGAGGCGATGCAGAAGCGCTCCGACGCCTTCGCCTCCTACGGCGAGGCCGCGGTGCTGGACCTGCTGGTCCGGGTGCTGCCGGGGATCGTGCAGGCCGCGTCGGCGCCGCTGTCGGCGGTGGACAAGATGACGGTGATCTCCTCCGACGGAGCCGGGGCGCTGGGCAAGTCGGTGGCCGCCAACGTGGCCCAGGGACTGCAGCTCGGCAGCGACCTGACCGGGGTGGACATCCCGGCGCTGCTGGCCCGGCTGGGCGGGCAGGGGATCGGATCGGCCGGGTCCGGGGCGTCCGGCGGCGACCCCGCTCCGGGCCAGGAGTCGGTGGGCGGTGACGGGACCGCCGGGGCGCGCGCCACCGGGGTTCGCCGGGCCCGATCTCGGGGCGAGGCGGTCCCAGTCCCGATCGTGGTGGAGGACGAGTCCCCGGCGCCGGACGGATCCGTGACCAGCTAGGCCGGCGCATCGCGGCTTCCGCGATTTCCTGCGGCTCCCGCCTTCCGGCGCCGCATTTCGCCTGCCGCGTCACCGCCCGCCTTCCGCACCGCGTTCGCCTTTTCGCCGCGCGTGCCGTGGGATCGCGTAGGAATTCGCACCTCGTTGGCGGTTGCCAGCGCGTTTGTGCAGGTGGGCGCTCGGCGACGCGCAACGAGGTGCGACTTTCTACCGGCGCGCCGCCGTTCTGGGAGCGCGCGCGTCGCCGCTGGCCCCGTCACCGCCCCCGGCCGCGCCACCGCCCGCTCGCCGCGCCACCGCCCGCTCGCTGCGCCACCGCCCGCTCGTCGCGTCACCGCCCGCTGACTCCGTCACCGCCCGCTGACCCGGCGCCCACCCGCCTTCCGGCCGCGCGTGCCGTGGGATCGCGGTAGGAATTCGCACCTCGTTGGCCGCTGCCAAAGCGTTTGTGCAGGTGGGCGCTCGGCGACGCGCAACGAGGTGCGACTTTCTACCGGCGCGCCGCCGTTCTGAGAGCGCGCGCGTCGCCGCTGGCCCCGTCACCGCCCCCGGCCGCGCCACCGCCCGCTCGCCGCGTCGCCGCTGGCCCGTCACCGCCGCTGCGGGTTGGCCGGGGCCGCCACCGGCTCCGAAAGCCGGCCGGCAGCGGGATCGGGATCGGGATCGGCACCGTCGCCCGGCTCGGGCGCCCCGTCCTCACCCCGCTCATTGTCAGCCTCGTGCCCCGGCTCCGACGGCACCG
>DASSTH010000209.1:0-8031 GCA_035708025.1 Nakamurella sp.
GTGATCATCAATGAGCTGTACGGGGGCGGCGGGAATTCCGGCGCCACCTACACCAACGACTACATCGAACTGGCGAACACCGGCGACACCGCCGTGGACGTGTCCGGATGGTCGGTGCAGTACAAGTCCGCCACCGGCACAAACTGGGGCAACAAGATCGACCTGGTCGGCTCCATCGCGCCCGGTGCGCTGTATCTGGTCCAAGCTGCCAGCGGCGGCGCCAACGGCGTCGCGCTACCCACCCCCGACGCCAGCGGGACTGGGATCAACATGTCCGCCACCAACGGCAACGTCGCCCTGGTGTCCAGCCAGACGGTGCTGACCTGTGCCACCACGGCGTGTGCCGCCGACGACGCGGTGGTGGACCTGGTCGGTTTCGGCAGCGGCGATGCCTACGCCGGTACGGCCGCCGGGCCAAGCGGCTCCAACACGGAGTCCATCGGCCGGGACGCCGACTCCACCAACACCGCCGACAACGCCGCGGACTTCGCCGTCGGAACGCCGACCCCGAAGGCGGTGAACCAGGCGGACAGCGGTGGCGAGGACGTCGGTGAGAAGACCATTGCCGAGCTCCAGGGCACCACCGACGTTTCGCCGTTCGCGGGCAATCGGGCCAGCACCAAGGGAGTCGTCACGGCCGCCTTCCCGACCGGCGGCTACTTCGGCTTCACCATCCAGACGCCGGGGTCCGGCGGCGACATCGACTTCGCCTCGCACGACGCCTCGGACGGCCTGTGGGTGTACCAGTCCTCCGGTGCCGTCACCGTCCAGATCGGCGACTACGTCCAGGTCACGGGCGAGGTCTCGGAGTACAAGCCGTCCGGATCACCGTACGGGCTCACCGAACTGGTGCTGGATTCCGGCGCGGACGTCGTCACGCTGGACGAGACGGTGGAGGCCGTCAAGCCGATCACCAACGCCTGGCCCACCACCGATGCGCAGCGGGAATCCATCGAGTCCATGGTGTTCGCCGGCGCCGGTACCTACACGATCAGCAACACCTACACCACCAACCAATACGGGGAAGTCGGACTGGCCTACGGTGCCACGCCGCTGATGCAGTGGACCGACGTCGCCGCACCCGGCACCCCGGAGGCCGACGCGGTGCAGGAGGACAATGCGGCTCGGGGCGTGATCCTGGACGACGGCGCCAGCACCAACTTCCTGTCCAGCAGCAACAGTGACCTGACGCCGCCGTACATCTCGCTGGACAACCCTTTGCGGGTCGGCGAGCAGGTGACGTTCAACAGCGACGTGATCGTCGACTACCGCAACAGCGCCTGGAAGCTCCAGCCCACCAGCCAGGTCACGCCGGCCGAGCCGGGCGACTATCCGGTGACGTGGACCGACAACCGCGCGGCCGCCCCGGACGCCGAGGCGCTGGGTGACGGCAACCTGCGGGTCGCCTCGTTCAACGTGCTGAACTACTTCACCACGTTGGGCGACACCCGGCCGGATTGCTCGGCGTACACCGACCGGGACGGCAACGGCATCACAGTCCGCAGCTGCACCGGCGCCAACGGCCCCCGCGGCGCCTGGGACGCCGCCAGCCTGCAACGCCAGCAGGACAAGATCGTGCACGCCATCAACACGCTGGACGCGGACGTCGTCGGCCTGATGGAGATCGAGAACTCGCTGGTGGTTGAGGGTCCCGGACACGCGGACGAGGCGCTGGCCACCCTGGTCCAGGCGCTCAACGACGACGCCGGCAGCACCAAGTGGGCCTATGTCCCGTCGTCCGCCGACCTGCCGGACGCCGCGGAGATGGACGTGATCACCTGCGCCATCATCTACCAGGTCGATTCGGTGGAGCGGCTCGGCGATTCCCACGCGCTGGGCACCGAGAGCGATGCCGGTGAGGCCTTCGACGACGCCCGCGAGCCGATCGCGCAGGCGTTCAGCCCGCTCGATGGCGGCGAGCCGTTCCTGGTGGTGGTCAACCACTTCAAGTCCAAGGGCTCGGCCGCCACGGACGACCCGCGGGACCAGGACAACGGCGACGGTCAGGGCGCTTCCAACTACACCCGCACCCGGCAGGCGGAGGCGCTGAACACCTGGGTGACCGAGACCCTGCAGCCGCAGACCGGGGTGGACGACGTGTTCATGACCGGCGACTACAACTCCTACACCATGGAGGATCCGCTGCGGATCCTGTACGACGACGGCTGGACCGACCTGAACAGCTACTACGACACCGGCAAGCAGTCGTACAGCTTCAGCGGGATGAACGGTTCGCTGGACCACGTGCTGGCGAACTCCTCGGCGCTGTCCCGCACCACCGGCGCGGACATCTGGAACATCAACGCACCCGAGTCCATCGCGCTGGAGTACAGCCGGTACAACTACCACGGCACGCTGTTCTACGACGACAGCCCGTTCCGGTCCAGCGACCACGACCCGGTGGTGGTCGGCTTCGACTCCAATGCGCCGATCACCTTCAGCGACGTGTCCGAGACCAACCCGTTCGCGGGGGACATCTATTGGCTGGCCGGGTACGGCATCGTGCAGGGATATCCCGACGGCACGTTCCGGCCGTTGGGCGTGGTGACGCGGCAGACGATGGCGGCCTTCATCTACCGGATCGCCAGCGAGG
The DNA here is from genome assembly GCA_035708025.1 of Nakamurella sp. Lineage (GTDB taxonomy): Bacteria > Actinomycetota > Actinomycetes > Mycobacteriales > Nakamurellaceae > Nakamurella. Next base: position 2,594 of record DASSTH010000209.1, read on the forward strand.
GCGGCGACAAGCCGGTCTGTGACCCGCAGTCGGACCGGATGTTCACCGACGTTCCGGCGGACAACCCGTTCTGTGGCGAGATCGAGATGCTGGCCGACTGGGGCATCGTGAACGGCTACGGCGACGGGACCTACCACCCGGCCCAGCCGGTCAGCCGGCAGGCGATGTCGGCGTTCCTGTTCCGGCTGTGGGCCGGGGCGGAGAGCCAGGATCCAACATGCGATCCCGCCGCGCCGCGGGCGTTCTCGGATGTGTCGGCTGGCAACCCATTCTGCGGGACCATCGAGTGGATGGCCGAGATGGACATCACCCGCGGGTACGGGGACGGCACGTTCCGGCCGCTGGACGACATGACCCGGCAGGCCATGGCGGCCATGCTGCACCGGTTCCTCACCCTGCAGCGTCCCGTGTGATCAACGGCTGACGGGGCGGCGGCCCTGCGGATCTCAGGTGCGACCGACGCGCTTGAGCATCCGCAGGGCCGTTGTCATGCCTGCCTGGAACCGCCTGCCCCGCAACGTCCGGTGCTCGCCGATCGGCCACAGCCGCTGGGTAGCGACGGTTTGCGACCACGTGGTGTCGAGCAGACCGTCGATACCGTGCCGCCGGCCCGGGCCGGAGTCCTTCACGCCGCCCATGCGGGCGTCCACCGAACCCCAGGCGGACGCGTATGCCTCGTTGATGTTCACCATGCCGGTGTGCAGCCGGCCGGCCAACCCGACGGCGCGGGACCGATCCCTGGACCACACCGACGCATTGAGCCCGTAGCGGGAGTCGTTGACCGCCGCCACCGCCTCCTCGTCCCCGGAAACTCGGTACAGCGACACCACCGGGCCGAAGGTCTCCTCGGCGTAGCACGTGGCATGCGGTGGCACGCCGGTCAGCACGGTCGGCTCATAGAAGTACGGCCCGATGTCCGGCCGGGCCCGCCCACCGGCCAGCACCCTGGCGCCCTGCGCCACCGCGTCCTCGACGTGCCCGCGGACCTTGGCCAGTTGCGCGGGGCCGGCGAGCGATCCGACGTCCGCGCGGTAGTCGAAGCCGGCGCCCAGCCGAAACTCCCGCACCGCCGACACCAGCCGGCGCTCGAACTCGTCGGCGATCGACTCGTGCAGGTAGATCCGCTCGACGGACAGGCACAGCTGCCCGGTGGAATTGAACGCGCCACGCACCGCCCCGGCCACCGCGGCGCCGATCTTCGCGTCCGCCCGCACGATCATGGCGTTCTTGCCGCCGAGTTCCAGTTCGGCGCGGATCAGTCGGCGGCCGGCCCGCTCGCCCACCAGCCGCCCGGTGGCCGTGGAGCCGGTGAAGACGACATGGTCCACGGTGTCCACGACCGCCGAACCCACGGCGGCCCCGTCACCGACTACCACCTGCCACACCGCCGGCGGCAGACCGGCCTCGATCGCCAGATCCCGCGCCAGCAGTGTGGTCAGCGCCGTGTGCGTATCCGGCTTGTGCAGCACCGCATTCCCCGCCACCAGGGCCGGGACCGCATCGCCCGCGCCGAGCGTCAGCGGGTAGTTCCAAGGAGATATCAGCCCCACCAGGCCCAGCGGATGGTGCTGTTCGATGGTCTTGGTGATCACCGGGAATGCGCCGGACCGGCGCTGCGGTGCCAGCGCCCGGCCCGCCACCCGGGCGTAGTAGCGGCACACGTTGGCGACGTCGGCCACCTCCTCGAAGGCATGCGCCCGGGCCTTGCCGGTCTCCGCCTGGATCACATCCAGTAGCTCGTCGGCGCGCCGAAGCACCGCGTCGTGCCAGCGCATCAGCACCGCGGCCCGCTCCGCCACCGGCCTGGCCGCCCACGTTCGTTGCGCGATCCTGGCCTCCGCGGCCGCCTCGACGACGTTCTCCTCGCCGGCCGCGGGCAGCTGTACCAGCACCTCGCCGGTGAACGGCATGCGGATCTCGATCGGGTCTCCACCCCGCAGGGCGGCGGTGAGCTCGGAGATCCGGTACCCGGACAGCGACCGCGGCAGCGAGGACGGGTGCGGCGGCGATGGTGCGGTAGGCGGTGACGGTGGGGCGGGCGGTGACGTGGAAGCTGGCATGCTCCCATCATCGGCGCGATGCCACGGATTGCGTGTCAGCCCGCGCTGCCTCATCCGACCAGGAAGACCCGCGTGGCCTGCACGGTGAACCACTGGGTTGCGCCGAATACGGCGCGGACCTCGCCGGTGGCGGCCCGACCGCGGAGCCCGATGTCTGACCGGCTCGCGGCGCCGAGCCGCTAATCGCGCAGCTGGCAAGCAGGAATGCGGTCGGCAGGATGGCGATGGCACGGATGGTGCGATTCATGTCGGGCTCTTTCGTCCGGCGAAAGTCCCTGCCCCGCGTCGACGGTACGGGCGGGGAGGATCCGTTCGCAAGGGGTCACCGACCGTCGGATCGGGCCGATGCCCGCGGACTCACCCCAGCTGGATCAGCAGGATGCCCGCCACGGCGGCCAGGGAGGCTCCGGTCTGCCGGGCCGAGAACCGCTCGCCGAAGAACAACGCGCCGATGGCCCCGGCGAACAGCACGCTGGTCTCGCGCAGGGCCGACACCAGGGCCAGGCTGGATCGGCTCTGTGCCCAGAGCACGATCGCGTATGCCGCGACCGACAGCGCACCGCCGGCCAGCCCGGCGGCCACCATCCGGCCGCGGCGGCGCCGGGGACTTCGATCACCGGTGGCCGGGCTGGTTCCGGTGACGAGGCCACGCCCAGGATTCCCGTCACCGGTCGCCGCACTCGTCCCGGTGAGCGGGCCGGGCGCGGGATTCCCGTCACCGGTGGCGGGGTTCGATCCGGCGTGCGCGCTGCGAGCGGGACTTAGGTCCGCGATGATCCAACCGGCCAACTGCCGAGGGCCGGCCAGCGCCAGGCAGGCCGCCACCATCAACGGCCCGTGCGCGAACATCAGCCAGGCCGCGTAGCCGGCCGCCGTGCCGGAGTGCCGCACCCCAATGCCATCGACCAGGGTGTACGAGGCGATCACCACGCCGGTCGCCGCGGCCAGTCCGAGCCCGTCGCCGCGGCCCGGCAACCCACGCAGCAGCACCAACCCGGCCAGCGCCGCCACCACCAGTGCGATCCCGGCGAGTTGCGCCGCGTGCAGCCGCTCGCCGAGCACCACCAGGGCGAACACGGTCACCAACAACGGCGCCGTGCCGCGGGCGATCGGGTAGACCCGGCCGAACTCGCCGTGGGCATAGGCCGCGGTGAGCAGCAGCAGGTAGCCCGTCTGCAGCACGGCCGAGGCGGCCAGATACGGCCAACTGGCAGCCGCCGGAACCGGTGCGAACAGGCACCATGCGCCTCCGCCCACCGCGAACACGCTGCCGATCAAGGCGGAGGCCAGCAGCCGGTGCGGGATGGCCTTGGCCAAGGCGTTCCAGCTGGCGTGCAGGACGGCCGACCCCAGAACGGCGACGGTCACGGGGCCGGTGACGGTGTCCATGGTGCGGACCATCATCGCCTGCGGCCCGCCGGGACCCGGAGCGGGCCGCCGCCGAGCGATAGCATCGGCATCGAATGTCCACTGCGGAACGGGAGGTGCGGGATGCCGCACCACGGCCCTGGGAGCGAGGACGGGGAGCAGCTCCATTCGGACCACCGCGGTCACCACCACGCCATCGGCGGCCCCGCCCCGCGCGATCCGACCGGACGGCCGGCGCCCGCCTCCCGGCGGTTCCGCGGCCGGTTGACGGCGGCCTTCGTCCTGACCGCGTCGCTGTTCGTGGCCGAGCTGGTGGTCGGCCTGCTCGCCGGATCGCTGGCCGTGGTCGCCGACTCCGGGCACCTGGCAACGGATGTCGTCACTCTCGGGGCGGCCCTGGTGGCCACCCGCATCGCCACCCGGCCGGACGCCAGCGGCCGGCGCACCTACGGCCGGTACCGCGCCGAGGTGTTCGCCGCGGGCCTTGCGGTGCTGTTGATGATCGGTGTCGGCGTGTTCGTGGTCGCCGGTGCGGTCAGCCGGATCGGCGCCGAACCGCACATCGCCACCGGTCCCATGGCGGTGATCGGCGCGGTCGGGCTGGCGGTGAACGTGGCCTGCCTGATGTTGCTGCACTCCGGCGCCGGCGAGTCGCTGAACGTCCGCGGCGCGTACCTGGAGGTGCTGGGCGACGCCGCCGGTTCGGTCGGCGTGCTGGTGGCATCCGGGCTGATCGCCTGGACCGGGACACCGGTGTGGGACGTAGTGGTGGCCGCCGGCATCGGAGCGTTCGTGGTGGTCCGGGCCGTCGGGCTGGGCCGTTCCGTGCTGCGGGTGCTCGGCCAGCAGGTCCCGCAGGGCATGGACCCCCAGCGGGTGGCGGCCGACCTGGCGGCCATCCAGGGTGTCGCCGACGTACACGACCTGCACCTGTGGGAGCTGACTTCGGGGATGACCGTGGCGACCGCCCACCTGGTGTCGGCCGACGGTGCCGACCACCACGACGTGCTGGACCGGGCCCGCGACCTGTTGGCCAGCCGGCACCGCATCGAACACGCCACCCTGCAGATCGAGCCCGCCGACCACACCTCCTGCGGCAACATCGACTGGTAGGCGCCCTCGCGGGCGTTCGACCGCGGACGGGGGAGTCCCGGGCGGGACATCACCCGGACGGCGCAGCGTGCGCGCTCGTCCCCCGGTGCGCCGACGGTGGCCAGGCTGACAATGACACGAACGGCCGGTATCCACCGGACGCCGGTTGGTCCTAACCTGGGAACGATCTCGCAGCCGCGCGATACGCTGTCGGGGCACCGCTCCGTCGGGGGCTGCCGGTTTCCGGCGGCCGGAGGCGATGCCCGACCATCACCGATCCCAGTTCCCGCGCGCCACCGTGACGGGGCCGGCAGGCGGCTCCCCGACGGAGCCGGGAAGGAGGGGCGTGGCCACCGAGCGCTCGCAGACTCCTTTCCGGTCCGGCCGTTTCCGGCGGGGTGCGGTCCGGGCCCTGCTCGTGCTGCTGACCGGCATGCTGTTGACCTCCTGCTCCTGGGTGCAGGGTCTGTTCGGCTCGGACCAGCCGGACAAGGGCGTTCCGGTGTCGGTGTTCGACGTCTCGGTGGGCGACTGCTTCATCGCCCCGGGTGAGGTGAAGGCGGAACTGTCGGACCTGCAACGGGTCCCGTGCGCGGTTCCGCACCAGCAGGAGGCATATGCGATCCTGCCGTACAAGGCGGCCGACGATTCCGATGTCTATCCCGGCAACGCCACGCTGGACACCTTCGCCAAGGGAGCCTGCGCCCAGGCCTTCACCGCGTACATCGGCATCAACTATCCGGACTCCAGCCTGTGGATGACCTACCTGCTGCCGTCCGCGCGGAGCTGGCAGCAGGGGGACGACCGGTCGGTGCTGTGCTTCGTCACCACCACCGGCCAGGCGCTGACCAAGTCGGTCAAGGGCTCCAAGCTGTGATGGGGGAGTGAACAGATGGGCAACCCGTCCGCGGTGATGTC
>DASSTH010000210.1:0-17467 GCA_035708025.1 Nakamurella sp.
GACTGGGCCGGGCGGCACTGCGCACGGAATTGCGCCGCAAGGGCATCGACCCCGGGGTCGCCGACCGCGCGGTCGATGCGCTGGACGGCGAGGCGGAACGCCGGCGTGCCGAGGATCTGGTGGCCAAGCGGCTGGACTCCGCCGTGTTCGCCGGGCTGCCCGCCGCCCGCCGCCGGCTGCTGGGGCTGCTCGCCCGGCGCGGGTATCCGGCATCCCTGGCGGCCTCGGTGGTGGACGACGCGCTACGTGGCTTCGCCGACCCCACGGCGCTGGAACCCGGCGACGACACGGTTGCGGCCGGTTGGGACGATGCCGGGCTTTGAGCCCATCGGCCCAGGCCGCGGAGGGTCGGCTTGACCCTCGCTGAGGGCGTCTTTACCCTCGAGGTCACAGGAGTGTCACGACTCGCGCACCGCTCCGCCTGTGCGCCCCGATAGCGGCCCTGCCGCCCCGCCCGGCTCGCCGGGCCGTACGTCCGGTTCCGCACCGCGGATTCCGGACGGAGTGGGGTGTACCCGGCGACGGGGGCATCCGCGTCGCGGGTCCGCGACCCTCCTCCCGGTAGCTGGCCGCCGCCAGCGGCCGGCGACAACGAGGGAGGTGACGTGGACGCTCCCGTGGTGATTCTGGCCGTCGCCCTGCTGGTGGCCGTCGGGGCGATCGTCGCGATAACGATCCGCGCCCGCGGTCGGGGTGGGCACGGCATGGACGAACAAGCGCTGCGCCGCCTGCTCGCCGAGACGCTGACCGAGAAGAAGCACAGTCCGGCACCGGCGACCCAAGCACCGGACACCGGAGAGGTGCAGCGCCGCGCGGCCGCCGAAGCCGAAGCCTTGACCGCGGCCGCCACCCAGCAGGCGGACGCAGTGCGCGAGCGCGGGCGGGCCGACGCCGAGCGGATGCACGCCGACGCCCTGGCCGATGCCGAGCGCATCCTTCGATCCGCCCGCTCCGAGGCCGCAGCGCTGCGCGGCGGCCTGGACGCCGAACGGGCCCGGCTGGCGGAGGAGGCCGCCCGTACACTGGCCGCCGATCGGTCGGCGCTGCAGGACGAGCGGGACCGCATCACCGCCGCCGCGCAGTCGATGGCCGAGGACCAGCGGGCGCTGGCCGCGGACCGGGAGCGGCTGCGGGCCGAGAAGGCCGACATCTCCCAGGCGCGATCGGACCTGTTGGCTCGCGAATCGTCGATCCGGGAGGAGCTGGCCCGGACGGCCGCCCGCCAGGCTGAGCTGGACCAGCGGGCCGCCGCGCTGGACGAGGCGGCCGCCGGCGTGGAGGCGGAATTGGTGCGCATCGCCGGGCTGACCGCCGAGAGCGCCCGGGCCGAGTTGCTGGCCAGGCAGGAGGAGGAGATCCGGCGAGACGCCGCCCTGCTGATCCGCCGCGTCGAGTCGGAAGCCCAGGCCACCGCCAAGCAGCGTGCCAGGGCCATCGTGGCCGACGCCATCCAGCGGGTGGCCAGCGACCAGACTTCCCAGTCGGTGGTGTCGGTGGTGCAGCTGCCCAGCGACGACATCAAGGGCCGCATCATCGGCCGCGAGGGCCGCAACATCCGCACCTTCGAGACGGTCACCGGGGTGAACGTCATCATCGACGACACGCCGGAGGCGGTGCTGCTGTCCTGTTTCGACCCGGTCCGGCGGGAGACCGGTCGGCTCACGCTGCAGGCGCTGATCGACGACGGCCGCATCCACCCGCATCGCATCGAGGAGGCCTTCGAGCGTGCCCAGGAGGAGGTCGAGGCGCTGTGCCACCGGGCCGCCGAGGACGCGCTGCTGGCGGTGGGCATCTCCGACCTTCACCCGGAACTGGTCTCGCTGATCGGCCGGCTGAAGTACCGCACCTCCTACGGCCAGAACGTGCTGGGGCATCTGGTGGAGACCTCACACATCGCCAAGGCGATGGCCGCCGAGCTGGGCATCGACCCCAAGATCACCGCACGCGGGGCCTTCCTGCACGACATCGGCAAGGCGCTGACCCACGAGGTGCAGGGCTCGCACGCCCTGATCGGCGCCGACCTGGCACGCCGGTACGGCGAATCGGCGGAGGTGGTGCACTGCATCGAGGCGCACCACGACGAGGTGCCGCCGTCGTCGGTGGAGGCGGTGCTGACCCAGGCCGCGGACGCCTGCTCGGGCGGGCGGCCGGGTGCCCGGCGGGAGTCCCTGGAGTCCTATGTGCAGCGGCTGGAGCACATCGAGGCCATCGCCAGCGCCAAGAAGGGCGTAGACAAGGTGTTCGCCATGCAGGCCGGCCGGGAGTTGCGGGTGATGGTCAAGCCGGAGCTGGTGGACGACCTGGAGGCGCACGTGCTGGCCCGCGAGGTGGCCAAGCAGATCGAGGAGGAGCTCACCTATCCCGGGCAGGTGCGGGTGACGGTGATCCGGGAGTCCCGCGCCACCGAGGTCGCCCGCTGACTCGTGGACGCCGGGCGCGTCCGGGCCCGCTCACCCACCGTCCAGGCCGATCGATTTGCGGAAGGCCGGCAATCCTTCGACGGTGACGGGGTACTCGCCGCGCACCAGATCCTGCGGGAGCAGGCGCAGATGGCCTGCCGCATCGCGGTGCCGATGCCGCGGTTCTGGTGTTGGCGATCCAGCCAGGAGCCGGTCTCCGCGGTCCGGGTGATGAGGAAGTTGCTCGCCTCCAACCCCTGGCTGCCCACCAGGGTGCCGTCCCACCACACGCCCAGCGGAAGCGTCCAGGACTCGACGCAGCGTGCCGGGTGCCGAGGGGCCCGGGCATCCGGTTTTGGCATCGATGATCACGTCGGCGCGGGCGGCCGCAGTCGCGTTGCCATCACCAGGTCGCGGCCTGCCCGTACGGTCGCGCCGTAGCGCACGGGGGCCCTGAAGCAGCGGACTCCGACGCGGGCGGGGACCGCCGGGCCGTGCGGTCGACCTAGCGGCTCGTTCGCGGCGGGGGATCGCGGTCGGTCGCGGCGCCGCCGCCGCCCGGCAGCGTCACATCCGCGCCGGCCACCTCCAGCCCCGGAGCCGCCGACTCGGCCACACCGGCGCCCATCGGGCCCATCGGGGACGCCGGTCGGCCCCCACCGGGACGGGCACGCCGGCCCTGCCCGCGGCGGCGCCGCCGGAGCCAGCGTTCCAGCGTTCCCGCCAGTTGGCTGAGCAGGAAGTTGAGCACCACGTAGATCGCCGCGATGACCACGTAGGTGGCCACCACATTGCCGAAGTTTCCGGTGATGGTCCGGGCGGTGCGCAGCAACTCGGGGTAGGCCAGGGTCAGCTGACCACCGAGCGCGGTGTCCTTGACGATGATCACCAGCTGACTCACGATCGCCGGCAGCATCGCCGAGAACGCCTGCGGCAGCAGGATCATCCGCATCATCTGCGCCTTGCGCAGGCCGATCGCCAGGGAGGCCTCGGTCTGCCCTCTGGGCAGCGCCAGGATGCCCGACCGGAAGATCTCCGCCAGCACCGAGGAGTTGTACAGCACCAGCGCGGTCACCACGGCGATGAGGTCACGGGAGGTGACCGAGCCGACCCCGGCCAGCACGTACAACGCCTTGGAGAACACCATCAGCAGCAGCACCGGGATGGCGCGGAAGAACTCCACGATGACGGTGGCCGGCCAGCGCAGCCACGCGTGGTCCGACAGCCGTCCGAGCGCCAGCAGCACACCCAGCGGCAGCGCGATGGCCAGGCTCAGCGCGGCGGCCTTCAGGGTCTGGCCCAGCGCGGGCAGCAGGTACGTGGTCCACACGTCGCCGCGCAGGAACGGTGCCCACTTGTCGCCGTTCAGTTCGCCCTTGGAGGCCAACTCGTCCAGCACCCACCACAGCGCGGCCACCAGCGCCAGGCCGAACACCACGGTGATGATCGCGTTGCGGATGCGGGCCCGGGGACCCGGCACGTCGTACAGCACCGAGGTCATGGCCGCCGCCGATGGCTGCGGGTCGGCTGGCGGGGTGAGCCGGTCATCGTTTGACCGCCAGCCGCTTGGCCACGGTGCCGAGGATCAGACCGACCGGCAGGGTGAGCACCACGAAGCCGAGCGCGAACACCAGGAAGACGCTCATCAACGCGTTGCCCTCGTTCTCCACCATCTCGCTCATCAGCAGGGCCGCCTCGCCCACGCCGATGGAGGCGGCCACCGTGGTGTTCTTGGTCAGCGCGATCAGCACCGACGCCAGCGGCGCGATCACCGCCCGGAACGCCTGCGGCAGCACGATCAACCGCATGTTCTGCAGGAAGGTCAGCCCGATCGCGCGGGCCGCCTCGGCCTGGCCGGTGGGCACCGTGTTGATGCCGGAGCGAAGCGATTCGCACACGAAGGTGGAGGTGTAGACGACGAATCCGAGCACCGCCAGCCGGAACGCGTCGTCCGCCAGGTAGGTGTGCGACGAGCGGGACGCCAGGTGGAAGTTCAGCGTGTCGGCCAGCACCACCGAGGTGGACACGATCAGCACGGTCAGCGGGGTGTTGCGAAAGACATTGACGTAACCGGTGGCGAACGCGCGCATCAGCGGCACCGGGCCGACCCGCATGGCGGCCAGCACGGTGCCCCAGATCAGTGATCCGACCGCCGAATAGAAGGTCAGCTGGATCGTCATCCAGAAGGCGGCCCAGACGTGATACCGAGGGTCGGACAGGAAGTCGAAGTTCATCCGCGCCGCCGGCCGGCACGCGCGTGGCAGGCCGGGGCGGGCGGGCCGGATGGGGTCCGGCGCCGCCCGCCCACGGATGTCCTGACGGCCGAGATCACTTCTCGGTGATCTCCGGCGGATCCGGAATCTCGTACCCGGACGGGCCCACGTTGTCGTCCAGGAACTTCTTCCAGGACCCGTCCGACTGCATCTTCTCGATCGCGGCGTTCACCGCGGACTGTGCCTTGGTGTCGCCCTTCCACAACCCGACGCCGTAGTTCTCGTCGGAGAACGGCTCGCCCACCAGCTTGAACTCACCCGGGTACTGGGCGGCGTAGCCGGCCAGGATCACATCGTCCGTGGTCACCGCGTCGATGGCGCCGCTCTTCAGCGCGTTGACGCAGTCGGAGTAGCCGCCGTACTCCTTGAGCTGCACGTCCGGGTACTTGTCCTTGACCTTCTGCGCGGAGGTGGACCCGGTCACCGAGCACAACAGCTTGTTCGCCAGCTTGTCCGGGCTGGTGATGTCGGAGTCCTTCTTGACCAGCAGGTCCTGGTGCGCGATGAAGTACGGACCGGCGAAGGTCACCGCCTCCTTGCGCTTGTCGGTGATGGAGTAGGTCGCCACGATCATGTCGACCTCGTGGTTGCCCAGCGCGGTCTCCCGTTGGGCGGACGGGGTCTCCTTGAAGGTGATGCCGCTCTCCTCGACACCGAGTTCCTTGGCGATGTAGCGGGCGACGTCGATGTCGAAGCCGGCGAACGACCCGTCCGGCTTCTTCAGCCCGAGGCCCGGCTGGTCGAACTTGACACCGATGGTCAGCTTGCCGGAGGACTTGGCCTTGTCGACGATGGAATCGCCCCCACCGCCGCCACCACCGCCGGAGGCGGCCGCCGTGGAGGTCTGGTCCCCACCGGCGTTGCCGTTGCCGTTGTCCGAGCCACAGCCGGACAGGGTCAGCGCCATCGCCGCCGCAGCGGCGACGACGACGCCCAGTGTGCGGAATCTGATCACGTGGAACACCTTTCGTTGTGCTGGCGCGGGCCCGTCCCGCGCCGGGTGTGCATGTGTGCGCGAGTCGCCTCGCTAGTGCGTGAGGATCTTGGACAGGAAATCCTTGGCGCGGTCGGTCCGGGGATGGGTGAAGAACTCGTCGGGGGTCGCGTCCTCGACGATCTGCCCGTCGGACATGAACACCACCCGGTCGGCGGCCTTGCGGGCGAATCCCATCTCGTGGGTGACGACGACCATCGTCATCCCTTCCCGGGCCAGGGAGGTCATCACATCCAGCACCTCGTTGACCATCTCGGGGTCCAAGGCGCTGGTGGGCTCGTCGAAGAGCATCACCTTCGGGCGCATGGCCAGCGCCCTGGCGATCGCCACCCGCTGCTGCTGCCCGCCGGACAGCTGTGCCGGCAGCTTGTCCTTCTGGGTGCCGACACCCACCCGCTCCAGCAGCGACGCCGCCAGTTCCCGCGCCTCCGCCTTGGGCATCCGCCGCACCTTGATCGGCCCGAGGCTGACGTTGTCCAGGATGGTCTTGTGCGCGAACAGGTTGAACGACTGGAAGACCATGCCCACGTCGGCCCGCAGCGCGGCCAGCGGCCGGCCCTCGGCCGGCAGCGGCACGCCGTCGATCTCAATCCGGCCGGAATCGATCGGTTCCAGGCGATTGATCGCCCGGCACAGCGTCGACTTACCGGATCCCGACGGGCCGAGTACCACCATGACCTGGCCGGCCGGAACCTGCAGGTCGATGTCCCGCAGCACGTGCAGCTCGCCGAAGTGCTTCTGCACCTGGTACAGCCCGATCATCGGGTGCCCGCCGTTCGCCGCTGCAGGATCCGGTGAGGTCACGGGCCCTCCCTCCGTCTCGGTCCGCGGACGCGACGCCATCCGGTCGCGCGCCGCTCGTGCGCCCAAGCCCCGGCTGCCCTGCCGGGCGTCGGGGTTCGATGAGAGTGCCACATCACCCGGGCCGAGCGGTAATCCCGGACGGGCGTCGTGACCGAACCTTTACCCGGCGGTCACGCTGCGCACCGACCGCCCGCGCCGCGATGTCACCGCAGGTCATGACGTGCCCGCGGGACGTCGCGGGCCGGCCCGACGGTTGCATCCCGGGCGGCGGGACCACGTACCCTGGGATGCCGTGAGCACGTCCGTCAGCACCGCCCGCCCCGAGCACGCCCGCACCTACCAGGTGCGCACCTACGGCTGCCAGATGAACGTGCACGACTCGGAGCGGCTGTCCGGCCTGCTGGAGCAGGCCGGCTACCTGCCCGCGACCGACGGCGAGCAGCCGGACGTGGTGGTGTTCAACACCTGCGCCGTCCGGGAGAACGCGGACAACCGGCTGTACGGCAACCTCGGTCACCTCGCCCCGGTCAAGCAGGCCCGCCCCGGCATGCAGATCGCGGTCGGCGGCTGCCTGGCGCAGAAGGACCGGGGCGAGATCCTGCGCCGCGCACCCTGGGTCGACGTGGTCTTCGGCACCCACAACGTCGGGTCGCTGCCCGCCCTGCTGGAGCGGGCCAGGCACAACGAGGAAGCGCAGCTGGAGATCCTGGACGCGCTGGAGGTCTTCCCGTCCTCGCTGCCCGCCAAGCGGGACGCGGCGTACTCCGCCTGGGTGTCGATATCGGTGGGCTGCAACAACACCTGCACCTTCTGCATCGTGCCGTCGTTGCGCGGCAAGGAGTCTGACCGGCGGCCCGGCGACATCCTGTCCGAGGTCCGGATGCTGGTGGACGACGGGGTGCTGGAGGTGACGCTGCTCGGGCAGAACGTCAACTCCTACGGGGTGCAGTTCGGCGACCGGGCGGCGTTCGGCAAGCTGCTGCGGTCCTGCGGCGCCGTCGAGGGGCTGGAACGCGTGCGGTTCACCTCGCCGCACCCCCGGGACTTCACCGCCGACGTGATCGCCGCGATGGCCGAGACCCCGAACGTGTGCCATCAACTGCACATGCCGCTGCAGTCCGGCTCCGACCGGGTGCTCAAGGCGATGCGGCGCTCCTACCGGTCGGCGAAGTACCTGCAGATCCTGGCCGACGTGCGCGCGGCGATGCCCGACGCCGCGATCACCACCGATGTCATCGTCGGCTTCCCCGGCGAGACCGAGGAGGATTTCCAGCAGACCCTGGACGTGGTGCGGCAGGCCGGCTTCTCCGGTGCCTTCACCTTCCAGTACTCGCCCCGGCCGGGGACTCCCGCCGCCACGATGGACGGCCAGGTGCCGCCGGAGGTGGTGGCCGACCGGTACGCCCGGCTGGTCCAGGTGGTGGACGAGGGAGCACTGGCCGGGAACCGGGCTTTGGTGGGCAGCACGCTGGAGGTGTTGGTGTCGGCCGGTGAGGGCCGCAAGGACGGCGACACCCATCGGATGAGCGGCCGGGCCCGGGACGGCCGGCTGGTGCACTTCACCCCGGCCGGTCCCGCGGTGGACCGCGCGGTCCGCCCCGGGGACGTCGTCACCGCCACGGTGACCTACGGCGCCCCGCACTACCTGGTCGCGGACGGCGACCTGCTGACGCACCGGAGGACCCGGGCGGGGGACCGGTCCGAGCAGGGCACCGCCCTGCGCACGCCGGGTGTCGGCCTGGGCATGCCCACGTTCGGGCGCAGACCCGCCACGGCGGAAGCGGCACCACCATTGCGTCCTGCGGATTGCGCGTAATTACGCGCCATCCGCAAGACGCAACGGAAGGGGGGCAAGCGCTGCGGTTCAGCCGGATTCGGTGACGATGACGTCGGCGCGATCCCGGTGCGCGATCACCAGGGCCGCGTTGGCGCCGTCCGACCCGGTGGTCGCCCGCCGCAGCGCCGCCTCCGGGGTGCGCCCGTAGGCGACGTGGCGCGCGACCAGCCGCCGCACCCGAACCTCCTCCGGCACCTCGAGATACCAGGTCTGGTCCAGCACGGCGCAGACCCGGTCCCAGGGCGGGCGGTCCAGCAGCAGGTAGTTGCCCTCGGTGATGACGATGTCCGCCTCCGGCCCCACCTCGACCGCGCTGCCGATCGGCTGCTCCAGCGACCGGTCGAACTCCGGGGCATACACCCGCTGCCGCGGCACCGCGCGCAACCGGGTCAGCAGCGCCAGGTAGCCCTCGGCGTCGAAGGTCTCCGGGGCTCCCTTCACCTCGCTGGTGCCATGCCGCTGCAACACCGCCTGGGCCAGGTGGAAGCCGTCCATCGCCACCAGGACGCAGTCGGATCCGAGCGCCGAACACACCGCGCGGGCCAGCGTCGACTTGCCGGCGCCCGGTGGGGCGGCGATGCCGATCAGAGTGCGCCGGCCGGATCGCGCGTTCCGGTCCGCGACGGTCCGGGCCCGGGCGGCCAGCGCGGTGACGTCGTCCGGCACGCTGACCGGTACACGGGCGGTGGCGGCCGGTGCGGCCCCGGCCGCGGGACGGCGCGACCGGGGCCGCTCACCTGGCGGTGCTGGAGTGGACACCGTCACCGCCGTGTGGTCGGCACGCCGCGGCGAGGGTCAGTTCCGGACCGCGTTCTGCGCGGTGGCCAGCCACTCTTCCCACGTGCTCGCCTGACGCTCGGCCTCGACGGCACGGCGCTCGTCGCCGGCCGCGCGGGCCCGGGCCGCCTGCGCGCGGAACTGCTCGGCCCTGGCGCGGAACTGCTCCACCCGGGCGGTGGCCTCCGGGTCGGTGCGCCGCCACTGGGCGTCGCTGGCCGCCCGGACCCGCTCCTCGACGGCCCGCAGCCGGCTGTCGAACTCGCGGATGCGTTCCCGCGGCACCTTGCCGGCCGCCTCCCAGCGCTCCTGGATGGACCGCAGCGCAGCCTTCGCCGCCTCCAGATCGGCGTCCGGATCGATCTGCTCCGCCTCCGCCAGCAGCCGTTCCTTCACCGCGGCGTTGGCGTCGAACTCGGCGTCCCGCTCGGCGAAGGTCTGGTTGCGCCGGGCGAAGAAGCGCTCCTGGGCACCACGGAAGCGTTCCCACAGCTGGTCCTCGACATCCCGGGGAGCCCGGCCGGCCGCCTTCCACTCGGCCATCAGTGCGCGGTAGGCCGACGCGGTCTCGTTCCAGTCGCTGGATCCGGACAGCTCCTCGGCCCGCTTGATCAGCGCCTCCTTGGCCTCCTTGGCGGCCACCCGCTGCTTGTCCAGCTCGGCGAAGTGCGAGCCCCGGCTGCGGGTGAACGTGTCGCGGGCCTTGGCGAACCGCTTCCACAGCGCGTCGTCGGTGCGCCGGTCGATACCGCGGATGGACCGCCACTCGTCCACGATGGCCTTGAACCGGTCGCCGGTGGCCTTCCACTGCGTCGAGGTGGCCAGCTGCTCCGCCTCCGCGCACAGTGCTTCCTTGGCGGCGATCGCTTGCGCGCGCGCGGCGGCTCGGGCCGCCGTCGACTCGGCGATGGCGGTGTCCGCCGCGGCGATCAGCGCGTCCAGCCGGGCGGCCGCGGCGTCCAGGTCGCCCAGCGCCGCCAGAGAATCGATGGACTCGCGCAACTGGACCGCCTGGGACCTCGCCGTCCTGGGATCGCCGGCCCCGCTGGCCAGCCGGGCTTCCAACAGGGCGATCTCGGTCGCGAAGTCGTCGAACCGGCGGCCGAAGTGCGCCAATCCCGCCTCGGCGTCGCCCGCCTGCCAGTTGCCGATCTCCCGCTCGCCGGCAGACGTGCGCAGGTAGACCACCCCGGCCTCGTCGATGCGTCCCCAGCGGTGCGGGTCCACCGGTTCCACGACCGGCTCGACCACCGGCGTGGCCGCGACGGCCGACGGCTTGCGTGCGGGCACCGGTCGCGGGTGTGCGCCGGCCGGCCGCCCGCGGTCCACGGGCCGGGGCCCCGCGCCGGGGACCGGCTGGGGGTTGCCGCCGGGGACCGGCTGGGGGTTGCCGCCGGGGACGGGCTGGGGGTTGCCGCCGGGGACGGGCTGGGGGCTGCCGCCGGGGACGGGCTGGGGGCCGCCGGGTGCCGGCTCCGCCGCGACGGGGGGTGCGGCCTGCGCGACGGGCCCGGACGCGAGCGGCCCGCCCGGTGCCGGCGGAGCGGGCAGCGGGGGCGACACCGGCTCCGGCGTCGGCACGCCCGGGGTGACCGGCTGCGGTCCCGGGTTCGGCGGGCTGGCCGGGCGCGGGCCCGGACCCGGTTCGTGGCCCGGGTCGGGCACCGGCACGTCGGGCACCGGATTCGGCAGCGGAACGGGCACGTCCGGCACCGGTTGCGCCGGGTCCGGCGTGAAGGGGTCCGGATGGCCGGGCGCGGGTGCCGGCCGGGGGGCGGGCCCGGGAACGGGTGGCGGTTCGGGCGTCGGCACCGGTTCCGGGGCGGGTGCCGGTCCGGGATCCGGGACCGGTTCCGGCTGCGGTTCGGGCGCCGGGGTCGGCTCCGGGAAGTCGGGGGCCGGCTGCGGGTCGCCGGGCACCGTCATGTCCAGGTCGGCCGGGACCAGTTCGGGCTGATCGGGTTCCGGCAGGTCGAGGCCGGGAAGGGCGAGTTGGTCCTTGTCCGGCTCCGGGAATACGACAGGCGGCCGGTCCTCGCCGGTGGGGCTCAGCTGCGCCAGTTCCGGGCTGATCGGTCCGGACGTTGTGGCCGACGGGATGATCCGGTCCTCGGACATGGTCGCTGGGCCTTCCTGTTGAACAAGGGGGCCGGGGCCCCCGGGGCGCCGGAGCGTCCCCATCTCATGCGCCGCCGCCGACCTTCCCGGGCGCGGCCATCCCTAGTGTGCCTGCTCACCCGCCGGGGGGCGAGGCCTCGGGCGCATGCCGGCAGAACTGGAACCGGACTGTGATCCCCGGGGCCCGATCTCCCCGGTGACGCTCGCCGCGCCGGACGGGACGCTCCCGCACGGGCGGGTGGCGGGGCGGCGATAGCCTGCCTGGGTGATCGTTGCCGCCGCCGTGTGCCCACCGGCGCCGCTGCTGGTGCCCGGTCTGGCCGACCGGTTGGCGGCGACCACCCCCGAGCTGGCCGCAGCGTGCCTGGCCGCGGTCAAGTCGCTGGGCGATGCCGATGGCCTGCTGATGATCAGCGCCGGCCGGCCCGGCGGCGGCGGAGCGGTGTACCCACCCGGCACGACGGTCAGCGCGGCCGGCCTGTTTCGCAGCGACCGCGCGGTGCTGGAGGCGGTCACGCTGCCCGGGGACGCGCACGGGCTGCCCGCCGGCGAACCGGGGGACGGCCCGGCCGACGTCTCGGTCGGCACCGCGGTCGGCGCGTCACTGATCTCGGTGGCCGGCATCGCCACGCCGGTCACCGCGCAGGAGGTCGACCCCAGCAACCCCGCCCGGCTGGCCGCCCCGGACGGGCGGATCTCGGTGCTGGTGCTGGCCGACGGCGCCGCCTGCCACGGCGAGCACGCCCCGGGCGCGCCCGACCCGCGGTCCGGCCCGTTCGACGCCGACCTGGTCGCCGCGCTGCGCTCCGGCCGGCCCGAGGTGCTGGCCGACGCCTGCGACCGGCTGGCCGAGCTGGCGCCCGCCCTGCGGGCCGACGCGCTACCCGCGCTGGCGGCGTTCGCCGACCTGGCCGCGCGGCAGGCCCGCGGGCCCGCCGTCGCCGAGGTGCTGCACTACTCCGCCCCGTTCGGCGTCGGCTACCCGGTGGCGGTCTGGCAGTGGCCCTGAACCGCCTGGTGGTGATCGCCGGACCGACCGGCACCGGCAAGTCGGACCTGGCGGTGGCGGTGGCCGAGCGGCTCGACGGCGAAGTGGTCAACGCGGACTCCATGCAGCTGTATCGCGGCATGGACATCGGCACGGCCAAGCTGCCGGTCCCGGCCCGGCGGGGCGTGCCGCACCACCTGCTGGACATCTTGGAGGTGACGCAGACCGCCAGCGTCGCGGCCTACCAGCGGGACGCCCGGGCCGCCGTGCAGGACGTGCTCGATCGCGGTCGCACCCCGCTGCTGGTGGGCGGGTCCGGCCTGTACCTGCAGGCCGTGGTGGACGACCTGGCCTTCCCCGGCACCGATCCGGCGGTACGGGCCCGGTGGGAGGAGGAGCTGGCCGAGCGCGGCGTCGATGCCCTGCACCAGCAGCTCGCCCGGCTGGACCCGGCCGCGGCGGCGGCCATCCAGCCGCGCAACAGTCGGCGCATCGTGCGCGCACTGGAGGTCATCGAGATCACCGGCAGGCCGTTCGCCGGCACCCTGCCGCGACCCGGCGCACCGCGCTACGACGCCGCGCTGGTGTGCCTGGACACCGACCCGGCGGAGCTGGACCGGCGACTCGCGGACCGCGTGCACGCCATGATGCTGGCCGGGTTCCTGGATGAGGTGCGGACGCTGGAGGGACGCGGGCTGCGGGACGGGCTGACCGCGTCGCGCGCCCTGGGCTACCGCCAACTGCTGGCCGTGCTGGACGGCACCGCCACCCTCGAGTCGGCCGTCGCGGACACCGTCACCGCCACCCGGCGGTTCGTCCGGCGGCAGCGCTCCTGGTTCGCCCGTGATCCCCGGTTGATCAGGATGCAGGCCGCGGATCCCGACCCGGTGTCCGCCGTGTTGCGGGTGGCGCGCGCCACGGGTTGACCGGTGTCGCGCGGCCGGCCGCCCGTACGCTGGATCAATGCAGCAGGACCTGCGGTTCGTCAAGGGACACGGAACCCAGAACGACTTCGTGCTGCTACCCGACCCGGACGGCGTGCTGGAGCTCACCCCCGCGCTGGCCAGGGCGGTGTGCGACCGGCATGCGGGCCTGGGTGCGGACGGCGTGATCCGGGTGGCCCGGGACGAGTCCGGCCGGTTCCTGATGGACTACCGCAACGCCGACGGATCGGCCGCCGAAATGTGCGGCAACGGCGCCCGGCTGTTCGCCCGCTATCTGGTGGACGCCGGGTGGGCGCCGCCGGGGCGGATCGACTTCGTGACCCGCGGCGGCGTCCGCACCGCCGAACTCGGCCGGAGCGGCGACGTGCTGATCCACATGGGACCGGTGCGGCTCGGCCCGCCCAGTACCGCGATCGTCGGCGGTGCCGAACTGGCCGGGGTGGCCGTCGACGTCGGCAACCCGCATCTGGTCTGCCTGATCGACTCCGACCCGCTGGAGTTGGACCTGTCGGCTGCCCCGCATGTCGACCCGGCGGCGTTCCCGGACGGCGCCAACCTCGAGGTGGTGCAGCCGATCGGCGAGGACGCGGTGCGGATGCGGGTGCACGAGCGCGGGGTGGGGGAGACGCGCTCCTGCGGGACCGGCACGGTCGCCGCGGCGGCCGCATTCCTCGCCTCGCGGCAGCGGTCGACGGGGACCGTGCAGGTCCAGGTGTTGGGCGGCACGGTGACGGTGAGCATCGGTGACGGATCGTCCACGCTGACCGGCCCCGCCGTCGTGGTGGCCACCGGCACGTTGGATCCGGACGGGCTCCCGGGTCTGGACTAGCTGGATTCGTCCGGCTCTTCGTGGCTGGGCAGTTCGCGCAGCTTCCACAACGGTGAGATGGCCACCGGCAGCACCGACGCCAGGCCGGCGATGGCCGCCACCCAGAGCGTGCCCAGCACCCCGATGTGTGTGCTCAGCACGCCGCCGACGAACGAGCCGATCGGGATGGTGCCCCAGATCAGGAACCGCGCCGAGGCGTTCATCCGGCCGAGCATCCGCGGGGGGCAGAGCCGCTGCCGGAAGCTGACGGTGGCGATGTTGTAGGCCACCAGGCAGCCCATCAGCGCGACGTTGCCGATGATCAGCGTCGGCAGCGCGGGCAACGAGGCCGCCAGCGGATAGATGAAGGCCATCGGAGCGAACACGGCCGCGGTCAGGATGATCACCGGGCCCTCGCCGATCCGTCGGGTCAACGGCGTGACGACCAGGGCACCGCACAATCCGCCGATGGCGCCGACGGCCTCGATCAGGCCGATGTGGACCGCCGACAGGTGCAGGTCCCGCACGAAGTACAAGATGATCAGTGCGTTCGCGGCGCTGAAGGTCAGGTTGCCGATCCCGGTGCACGCCAGCAGCCGGCGCAGCAGCGGGTGCCGCACCACGAAGGCCAGGCCCTCGGCGATCTCGGTGCGCAGCGGACGCCTGGTCTCCGGTGCGGGCGGAGTCTCCCGGTGCCGGATCCGCCACAGCGCGCCGGCCGAGGCGAGGTAGCCGGCGGCGTTGATCGCCACCACGTCGGCGGCACCCAGCAGCTTGATGGCGACGCCCCCCACCGCCGGTCCGGCCGCTTGCGACACCGACTGGCTGGCCTGCAGTTTCGCGTTGCCCTCCACCACGTGGTCGCGGCCCACCAGGAACGGCAGATAGGACTGGTATGAGACGTCGAAGAACACCGTCAGCACGCCCACCGCGGTGGCCACCACGGCCAGTTGGGCGAAGGTCAGCCATCCCAGCCACCAGGCGGCGGTCAGCGACAACAGCAACACCGCGCGCCCGAGGTCGGCGGACAGCATGACGGTGCGCTTGCGCCAGCGGTCCACCAGCGCTCCCGCGGGGAGCCCGATGAGCAGGAAACCCAGGCCCTGCAAGGTGCCGAGCATGCCCATCTGGAAGCTGGACGCGGCCAGCACGGTGACCGCGAGGTAGGGCAGCGCGATGCCGCCGAACGAGGAGCCGAGCTGGCTGGCGGTATCTCCCGCCCACAGCCGCAGGAAGTCGCCGTGGTGCCACAGCGGCCCGGCGCCGACGCGGTGCAGTACCCGCCGCCACCCCCGCGCGCCGCCTTCCGGCGGTGACGGAGCCTCCGGGACCGGACTCGGCGAGGGAAGCGGCTGCACATCCACGTCGGTCCCGGTGCGGGCCGCGGCGGGCGCCGAGTCGTCCGGCGGCGCGGTCACGCGCTGGCCCGGTGAGACTGCGGCCATGGCCTCGGGTCCGCCGGCCGGGGGAGATCGGGCATGCGACCAGTCTCGCCCCACCGATTGAGAAATGTCAATCACTCACGCGTTGCAGTGCGGCGCTGCCGATAGTGTGAGTGAATGAGCGGTATGGCAGCGGATCCGGCGCCCTCGGCGGACGGCCCGGACCCGCGCCTTCCCGTCACCGGTGTGGCGTCCTCCACCGGCGCCGGCGCACCGGATCGCAACCCGGTCCTCGGCCAGCCCGGGTACCTGCGGCCGGACGCCGCTCGCCGCGTGGCGACCGACGCCGAGCGGCGTGCCCTGGCCAGCGTGCTGCGGTTGCGCATCCTGCGGCTGTGCCTGTACGAGCCGCTGACCAACCGCGAGATCGCCCAGCGGCTGGGCCGCAATCCGGCGACCGTGCTGCACCACGTGCGCACCCTGGTGGACCAGGGATTCCTGGTCGCCGGCCAGCCCCGCCGGGGCCGCCGCGGATCGCGGGAGATCCCGTACCGCTCGACCGGCAAGTCCTGGACGCTGGAGCTGGCCGAGCCGGCCGGCAGCGCCGGGTCGGGAGGCGCCAGCAACACGCTGCTACGCACCTTCCTCGCCGAGGTGGCGCTGGTCCCGGAGTCCGAGGTCGACGCCAGCCGGCTGGGCCTGCAGTTGTCGCCGGAGCACACCGAGGAGCTGCGGAGCCGGCTCGCGGCACTGCTGGACGAGTTCGCCAGGCGGCCGCAGGATCCCGGTGGACGGCGGTGGTCGCTGTTCCTGGCGATGCATCCGGAGCCCTGAGCGGCGGCCGGTCGCCCGCCGCGTCGTCGGCGATCGCGACATATTCACTGGCCCGCCGTGGCACCCTGGATGGGACATGACTTTCTCATCAGCCGATTCCCGGCGCACCGTCCCGGTCTCCGATCCCGACTGGGAGCACGCCACCACGACCGGCGAGCGCGATCTCGCCGACCGGTCCGCCCTCCGCCGGGTGGCCGGGCTTTCCACCCAGCTCACCGACATCACCGAGGTCGAGTACCGCGAACTGCAGTTGGAGCGCGTGGTACTGGTCGGAGTCTGGTCCGGCGGGTCGGCCGCCGAGGCCGAGGCGTCCCTGACCGAACTGGCGGCGCTGGCCGAGACGGCCGGTTCCGTGGTGTTGGACGCCATGGTGCAACGCCGGCCACAACCCGACCCCGCCACCTACATCGGTTCCGGCAAGGTGGCCGAACTGGTCGATGTCGTGCAGTTCACCGGAGCCGACACCGTCATCTGCGACGGCGAGCTGTCCCCCGGGCAGTTGCGCAACCTGGAGGAGAAGCTGCGGGTCAAGGTGGTCGACCGCACCGCGCTGATCCTGGACATCTTCGCCCAGCACGCCCGGTCCAAGGAGGGCAAGGCGCAGGTCGAGCTGGCCCAGCTGAACTACCTGCTTCCCCGGCTGCGCGGCTGGGGCGCCGCGTTGTCCCGGCAGCGTGGTGGCCGGGTGGCCGCCGGCGCCGGCATCGGATCGCGCGGACCCGGCGAGACCAAGCTGGAGTTGGACCGCCGGCGCATCGGCAAGCGGATCTCCCAGCTGCGGCACGAACTGGCCGGGATGCGCCGCGTCCGGGACACCAAGCGATCCACCCGCCGGGCCAACAAGGTCCCGGCCGTGGCCATCGCCGGCTACACCAATGCCGGCAAGTCGTCCCTGCTCAACCGGCTGACCGACGCCGGCGTGCTGGTGCAGGACGCCCTGTTCGCGACCTTGGACCCCACCACCCGACGGGCTCGCACCGCGGACGGCCGGGTGTACACGCTCACCGACACCGTCGGGTTCGTCCGGCACCTGCCGCACCAACTCGTGGAGTCCTTCCGGTCCACCCTGGAGGAGATCGCCGAGGCGGACCTGATCGTGCATGTGGTGGACGGTTCGGATCCGCACCCCGAGGACCAGGTGTCCGCGGTGCGGGAGGTGCTCGGCGAGATCGACGCCGCCCGGGTCCCGGAACTCGTGGTGGTGAACAAGGTGGACGCGGCGGACCCCATCGCGGTGGCCCGGTTGCGGCACCTGTTGCCGGGTGCGGTGTTCGTGTCGGCGCGGACCGGGGAGGGCGTCGAGGCGCTG